>QZLA01000072.1 GCA_004796375.1 Desulfobacteraceae bacterium | reverse complement strand
TCCTCATATTGTAGATTTTTTAAAAATTCTTTAAATGCTATTACCCCAAATGAGCGAAAAAAAGTAGTACTAACCTCTTAGATAAACTGGAAAAGCCTTTAGAATAAGGGTATATAGATGGCGACCAAACCAAAAACCCAAATTCTGAAAGGCTTTTATAGATGAGATACAAAAAACGTTCTTTAATTGCAAGAAGAAACAAAATTCTGCCTATTCAATTTGTCCGGCAAGACATGACCACTTACGCCGGGTTAACGCTGATCGATCATTATTTAAAGCTTTACCGGATCAATATCCGGTTGAAACAAACGTTGAAAAGCTATGGGTTTAAAGGTGATTACGGGATCGGTGATATCCTTTTCATTATGTTGATCATGATTCTGACAGGAGCTGAAAGACTTCAACATATTGATTACCTGAAAACCGATCCATTATTTCGCCGTGTCGTGCGTTTGACCCGTATCCCCCATCGAACCAAGCTTTCAACCGCTCTAAAACAATTTACCTCAGATTCACTCAAATCGCTGGCCGAGATGAATTCAGAGCTGGTTATCGAAAAGTTAACGGAATTGGGTCTCAATGAAATCACCGTCGATTTAGATGGCACGGTTGTCAGTACCAAAGGGCATCCAAGCTGGGCTTTTAAAGGCTATAACCCGATCAAAAAAGGGGCTCGGTCCTATTTCCCGCTTACCGCTCACGTGGGTGAAACCGGTCATTTTCTTTCGGTCTTGAATCGTCCGGGCAATGTTCACGATTCAAACCGTGCGTTGGCTGTGATCCAGGCCATTCGACGGCAATTAGCCGATTTTTCGATACGATTCCGGGCGGACAGTGCCTTTTGTGTGCCGGAGGTGATCAATTACCTGCTCAAAAAACGCATCGGATTTGCCATCAAGGCACCCTTTTGGAAGCTTCTGAACCTTAAAAGCGCAGCCCAGCAACGCAAAAGATGGTTCAAGATCAACAGGCAATGGGAATATTTCTGGATAAAACAGCCGATCGATTCCTTTGATCATGAACATTATGTGATCATTTTGCGTAAAAAAGTAAAAAAACCTAATGTGCATTACCAGCTACCACTGTTCTCACCAGACAACGGAACCTATGAGTACTCTGCCGTTGTGACGGATAACAAGACATGGAAGCCAAAAGATCTTCTGATGTTTGTTTCCGGCCGCAGCGCGCAGGAAAATTCAATCGGTGAGTTGAAAACCAGCTTTGCATTTGACCATATCCCGACCAACACCTATCAGGCCAATTCGGCCTATATGCAAATGAGTCAGATGGCCTACAACCTGTCCATATCGATGCAGCACAGCATGGGCATGTCAGCGGACCGGGATGCAAAGGGAAAATCAACCCGCAGGTTTAAGAGTATGAAATGGAAAACCTTCAGATTCCTGATCTTAAACCGTGCTGGCCGCATAGCTTGGCGCAATGGTATAAAGGTCATCGAATTGACAAAGAACAATGAAACGGAATTACTGTATCGCAAGATCTCTACGGCCCTAAACCAGCTCGAATTCAAGAAAGCAGCATAAGTTTTCGCTCAATTGGGGTATAACAGCCATATCAAGCGTATGAAAGAAACTACTAAAATAAGTCAGGGGTCGGGGAGTTTATCCCAAGACCTGTTCTTTGATATTCCAGGTTGAACGACCTTGTTTGAACGCTTGGAGCTGATGCATTTGGATGGTTAGGCCCATGGCGGCTAACAACCAGCGATTATTGTCGTCACCGCGCATCCAGCAACGGTCTAACTCAAAGATGTCTTTCACCAGGCCTTGCATCGGCTCAACTTTACAGGCACGTTCCCGGTAGATCTTTTTGTGTTCCGGTTTGCTCATGAACGCGATCATCTTCTTGCGAGGCGTTGTCTTGTCCATGTTTGCGCGACAGCTGGTGATCAGGTTCACTTGACGCTGTCTCTTGAACTCACGGAAAAGCGAAGCATCATCGGCTTTCGAGTCCATGGCGATGTAGTCCACATGATCTTTGATGTGAAAGGTTTCCAGCCACATTCGTTTGGCTTCGTTGGCGCTGTTTTGCATCCACAAAAAGCAGCCGAGCACCGGATGTTGATGTGAGGTCATCGAAAACGATCCATGGCCGTAGACCCAACCAGCAGCTTTGGACTTGCACCACGTGGCCTCTTTATCGATGCCGCGCAGACCTTTGGGAATAATGCCCTGATCTTTTTGTTTCTTGTGCCAGACTGGCCCCTTGGCTTTGTTCATCATCTTGTCTGCACTGACAACCCGGTCTTTACTCAAGCTCAGGAAATAGCTGAAAAATAAACGCTGCTGGGTCTCCAGGGAAATGACGGATTTTTTTTAACCGGTCCCTGAGTTGTTTCTCACTGATGGGCGTCAGGTCCATGCCCTGGGCGATGATATCCCAGTATTGAACGGCCATCTTGTGAATTTGCACGTAGCTTTTGACTTTCAACTTAACCGATAAGATCGCAATAAACATGATCAGCCACTCTGGATACTTGAACTTGGGTCCGCGTTCACCCAGACGCTCTGGATCAGGAAAGTCGGTTTCATCCAGAAAGTCTCTGAAGGCCTCACGGGTTTCACGAATCCAGCGCGTTGAGATCTTGTTTGCTTTTCGGGGCATGAATAATCTCCTTGGTGGTTGAAATTATTGAGATTATTCATAACAAATACAAGCAGTTATGTCTAGTTTAAAATTCTGTATAATTTTAGGTGGTTAGAGATGCCAAAACTCCCCGACCCCTCAAATAATTATCGTTTGTCAAGGCCTGGACGTTTCACCCCTGCGATCACGAAACTCTATTGAAAGCTGGAGGCTGCGGGAATGAGGCGTCCAGGATCAATGCCGATCAGCGCGGGACCATGCTGAAGATGACACTGGTGGACATCATCAGCTCGATTAGGTGTGAGGTGAGCCCCTTGCCTGACACCCGGAAAGATAACGCAAAGGGAATGTCGTATGGGGTGATCAGAATTGACCCGGGTGGATTATTTGTTGGGAAATGGTGATTCGAAGAGATGCCTGATAACCAAATGTGGCGGCCTGTCAATTCCCTATTAATTGCGGCTATACCTCGAAAAGCAGTGTCGTGAATAACTCCGATAACGTGCCAGTCATTCAACCTGCCAAAATCACATCGATTTCCCAAATAGGTCCTGGTTATCCAAAATCCCACAG
>QZLA01000182.1 GCA_004796375.1 Desulfobacteraceae bacterium | reverse complement strand
GTTGCCGTGACATCCCTGAGCAGCACCCCGCTCAGGTAGCTGTTGGCAGAGGCAGCATTGGAACCGAACAGTTCCAGACCCACGATCCCCGATGTATTGGTGATCACCGCTGATTTGATTCCGGGCTGGGGAGTCCCGCCGAACAGGCTCTTGATTGAAAGTACTTTGTGCTCATTGGCGGCCAGGGTGACATCCCGGGTCTGCCCGTTATCAAATGTGATGGTCAGGGTCTTGGAGGCATCCGTGGTGTTCAGCAGGCTGATACCGGTCCACCAGTTGGTGTTGGAGGCGATATGGGAGACATAGACCTCACCGGAGTTGATCTGGGATGCCGCAGGGATGGCTCCCCGGTACCGGGTATCCACATAGAACTTCATGTATCCCACCATATCAGGAGAATCTGACTCCAGAATCATGTATCCGATATTCTGTGGCGTGGTAAAATCGGTTCCCACGGTGTAGCTGCTCCTGGCATGGGGTGCAAGCGTCACTGCTTTAG
The DNA here is from genome assembly GCA_004796375.1 of Desulfobacteraceae bacterium. Classification (GTDB taxonomy): domain Bacteria; phylum Desulfobacterota; class Desulfobacteria; order Desulfobacterales; family Desulfobacteraceae; genus MADRE2. The sequence continues at coordinate 5,439 of QZLA01000182.1, read as the reverse complement.
AATCAACCAGGGTGCCTGAATTGTTATAGGCCTTCAAGGTTCCGGTCAGGGTCTGGGTGCTGCTGGTATTGATGACGCAGGTTTCGGTTTCCCAGTTGGTATTGGCGGCAATATGCGGGTAAAAAAGCTTGTAGTTAAAGTCATAGGTCACGGTTCCCGGGGTGTCCGGCATTTGGGCAGGTGTGGGTATGGTGATTTCCTGCATGGCGGTACTTGATGGAATGGTCACCGCAGGGACCTGGGCAAAATCCGTCACCGCGGGCATGAGAGGAACATAATAGGTGGTCCCATCCTTTTCTACCTTGCCCGTGCAGATTACCTTGATATCAATATCCCTTAAAGATTCGGCCTCGGCCTGAATATTGATCCCGTACCATTGTTTATCCGCGCCCGCTCCCGGTATCAGGCCGGGAAGATCAGGAAAACTCATGAGAACCAGATGGTGGCCGGGTTCCGGAACCAGGGACTGGGTCGGGGTTATCGGGACCGACTGCAGGCCTTCTGCAACAATAAGGCTTCCCTGTTTTCCCGCACCGCCGTCATAGGTGGCGGTCAGGTTGGTCACATCATTCGGGACCTGTATCACCACCGGATCTATAAGGGCATATATAAATACTCCGAGAAGACCCACCTGGGAGATAAACTCCCTTGCGAACTCAGCGCTGCACACATCCTGATAGTTGACGGGGAATAATCCGTCTAGTCCCAGCATGGATCCAACAGCAATCTGCCCGGTAATGGCGAGTATTATGAGGCCTATCGGGTAGGGGTAGCTGGGCGGTTCGGGTTCTTGATCTTGGCTGGAGGGGAGGGGATCGTCATAACTGATGGACGATCTAAAGATCTTTCCGCTCATTGAACAGAACAGACAACCGGACAGACTGACAGCCATATATCCGATAAACAGGATCATCATCAGTCGTTTAAATGAGTTTACCATACAACACCTCCTTGAAAAGGTTGTTAAGAGTATTACATGGCGGTCTGTCCTGTTCTGAGCGTGATGTCTAAATGGCAGTAACCTCTAATTTATAATCCGGGCAATGCATCGAGCAGCATACCGTCTTTGGAACTGTTGAGCTGAAAACCAACAACCGGATGGGTGGCCCAGTATCCGATATAGGTCGCGGAAGAGATGTCGTCAGGCAGCAGGGACTGGGCCGGACTGATCAACTTCTGATGAGGGTTTAAGGGGTAACTTCGGGATGCGATTTTTTCTCCACTGTCTGTAAAGGCTTCCAGGGTAACAGTGACCGGTTTGTCCTGGATGTTCACCAGGGCAATGCCGGTCATTCCTTGCTTTTCCAGTTTGGGAAACACTCCGCGGCTTTTACTGATATTGACACAGGCGTATCCGCCAAGGCGCTTGTGGTCCTTGGTACCAAATATTTCCAACCCTGTGACTGCCTGGTCCGAAGATACACGGAACCATGCCGTACCGGGTTCAAATTTCATGTCCTTTGCCGCTTTCTGGTATTTTGTCTCAGGGGCCACATCAATGGTCTGGGGTGGCAGTGGATTGCCGTTTGCCCGATAAGGGGCGATGGTCAACCGGGCAGGCGATGATGACGGGTTGTAGACAATGATGCCGGTCCACCATTTTTTGAACCTGGCAATGTGCGGAAAGTATAGATCTGTATCGGTTTGATCTGTCAGCAGCATGCCGCCCAGGTATCTGTTTCCAACACCTGGATTGGAACCGATCAGCATCAGTCCGATGACCCCTGATGTACCCGTGATCATTCCCGACTTGATGTCAGGCCGGGGGGCTTGGGGGAACAGGCTTTTAATTGAAAACTTTTGGTGTTCATTGGGGTCGATGGTTCGCGTCAGGGTGGTCCCGTCATTGAATTCAAAAGTCAGGGTTTTCGGCCGGTTCGTTGTGTTCAAAAGGCTCAGGCCGGTCCACCACTTTTTATTGGAAGCAATATGCGGAATGGATAATGAGCCGGTGTTGATCCTGGCTACCGCGGGAATGGCGCCTCTGTAATTGGATTCAATATAAAATTTCATATACCCGGCGACGTCCGGTGCATCAGCTTTAAAAATCATATAGCCGATACCTTCCGGGGAGGTAAAATCGGTGCTGACAATAAACTGTACCCGGGCATGGGGGGCAAGTTCAACCGCCTTTTGTGACGTCTGGGCACCTGAATCGGAAAATGCCGTCAGCGTGCCCTTAAGCGGATTGATTCCACTGGTATTAATAAGGCATACTTCGGTATCCCATTTTGTATTGCTGGCAATATGCGGGAAATACAGTGAGTGCAGGGTGTCCTTATTATCATTCGCACTGCATCCTGAAATAAACAAAATAAGGCAAAGGGCAGAGATTAATGTGGCAAGCCGGTTGCAACTGTCTTTCATTGTTGATTTTACTCCTTGGGTATTAAAATTTTATATCCTCGATTAACCCGTTATTATTTCACCAGGGAGGCATTCTGTCAAACTTTATCCCTTGAATCCGGTGAAAATGACATGATTTTAATGAGAAAATCTGCTGTGAAAATCTGGTGAATATGGTAAAACCCTTTAAATTTCAATGAGGAGCAAGACAACACGACCCATGATTTTGATATTCCCACCGGTGGCAAAGCCGTGTGAACCCCCCGCCGGAGTGGCATTGTTATCCGGAGCCCTCAACCGGGCCGGAATTGAGTTTAAAACCATTGATGCCAGTATAGAAGGGTTGATGTGGTTGATCAACTCGGATATCGTGCCCGAAGACTCCTGGACCCGGCGGGCCTTGAAAAACCGTGATGCCATCATTTCAAATCTCAAGGACCCGGCATTATACCAAAATATCGACCGGTACCGCCAGAATGTATTCGACTTGAATAAGCTGCTCACCCAGGCGGTGGATCAGACACGCTTTAAAATTACGTTGGCCGACTACCAGGACCTGGCACTGAGCCCGGTGCGAAGTGCAGACCTGATCCACAGTGCAAGGTCATTTGATGAAAATCCGTTTTACGGGTATTTTGAAGCACACCTCTTGCCGCAGCTGACCGCCCATGACAGCCGGTACGTAGGTATTTCCCTGTGTTATCTGAACCAGGCACTGGTCGCATTTGCCCTGGCCGGATGGATCAAGGCCAGGTTCCCTGAGATGAAGATCATTATGGGCGGCGGGCTCATTTCTTCCTGGGCCAGGCAGCCGGGATTTAATCATCCATTCAGTGATGTCATCGACATCCTGATCGAAGGGGAGGGGGAGCACCCTTTGCTGGCGGTTCTTGGGGTGCCGGAAAGCAGCTGCCGTTCAGTTATACCGGATTATGGATTCGCGCCATGGGATCAATACCTGGCACCGGGAAAGATCCTGCCTTTCAGGGCATCCATCGGGTGTTACTGGTCCAAGTGCCGATTCTGTCCTGAAAAAGCGGAAGTCAGACCATACCATTCAGACCGCGCCGACCGGGTAGTGTCCCAGTTGGAGCAGTTGATCCAGAGACATGCGCCCGAATCGGTACATTTCATCGATAATGCGGTGACCCCGGCTGTGCTCAAAGCACTGTGCCGCCGGAATCAGGATCGGGAAAGCCACCACCCGTTTCAATGGTACGGGTTTGTCCGGTTTACCAAGGAGTTGGCAGACCCGGATTTCTGCAGAGATCTGGCCGCTTCGGGGTGCCGGATGCTTAACCTGGGACTGGAATCGGGGGATCAATCTGTTCTGGACCGGATGAATAAAGGTACAGACCTTGAGCTGGCCTCCAGGGCTTTGAAATCACTGCATCAGGCCGGTATCCTCACCTATGTGTATCTTCTGTTCGGTACCGCCTTTGAGGACCAGCGCGCGGCCATAAGGACTTATGAGTATGTGACGGCCCATGAGCAGTGGATCGACTATCTCAATCTTGCAGTCTTCAACCTGCCGCGTTTCAGCGAGGATGCCATGGATCTGGATACCCATGAGTTCTATGAAGGCGACCTGTCTTTGTACATGAATTTTACCCATCCCGATGGCTGGGAAAGAAAGCAGGTCAAGCAGTTTCTGGACAAGCACTTTAAAAAGAATCAGTCCATCGCCGCGATTATCCGGAAAACCCCGCCCTATTTCACTTCCAATCATGCCATGTTTTTGCATCCCGAAAAGGAAAATGTATGAAAGCGCAGATTCTGTCCACGGGAGATGAGTTGATCCTGGGGCACATTGCCGATACCAACGGTGCCTTTTTAGCCCGGCGCCTCACAGACATGGGCGTCAGTGTGGAAAAGATCATGATAGTGGGGGATGATGCGGAGGACCTGGCCAGGATATTGGACACGTTATCCACCCAGACCGATATCGTTCTGATTACCGGCGGCCTTGGGCCCACAGGGGATGACCGGACAGCTGCGGCCGCAGCAGAGGCATTCAACGTGCCGCTGGCGTTGAACCCGGGTGCAATGGAAACGATGCGGCAGTATTTCAGCCGCCGGGGGTTTGAATTTACGCATTCCAATGAAAAGCAGGCATGGCTGCCGTCAGGTGCCCATGTCATTCAAAATGAATGGGGTACGGCGCCCGGGTTTTCCATTGAATACAACCGCTGCCGCTACTATTTCATGCCAGGGGTCCCGTCAGAGATGACCCAGATGTTTGAATTCGGTGTTAAACCGGATATTGAGGCCCGGTTCAATATCAAAGGACAGATATGGGTCGACAAGGTATGCGTATTCGGCCTGGGTGAATCCCGGGTCGGGGAGCTTCTTGAAGGGTTTGAGGAAACGTTTGATTCCATGCGGCTAAGTTTCCGGGCGGTGTTTCCGGTGATTGAGGTTAAAATCATCTGCATGTGTGATGCTGATTTGTCAGGCGATGACATCGGATCCGCGCGTGACATGCAAGAGATTGAAAACAAATTGGAAACAGCAAAGCAGTGGGTCGTTTCACGGTTGGAAAACCGGGTATATTCGGTCCATGGTCTGACCCTTGCCCAGGAACTGGGCCGGATCCTTAGCAAAAAGCAATTGACCCTGGCTGTGGCAGAATCCTGTACCGGCGGCCTGATATCCCATGCTGTCACTGAAGTGGCCGGATCATCCGATTATTTTCTCTTGTCAGCCACCACCTATGCCAACTCCGCCAAAACCGGTGTGCTCGGGGTCCAGGAGAAAACCTTGGTCGATCATGGCGCCGTCCATGAAAATACCGCCCTTGAAATGGCCAATGGCATCCGCAGGATTTCCGGGGCAGATGTTGCAGTGTCCACCACCGGTATTGCCGGGCCCGGCGGGGGGACAGAGGAGAAACCGGTGGGAACGGTATGCATAGCGGCTGTGGGACCTGGGTTTGAAACCGTGAAGCGGTACCAACTGGATATCGGGGACAGGGGAAAAAACAAACAGCTGTTTGCAGCCACGGCCATGAACCTGCTTATACGGCAAATTCGAAGAAATTGCTGAACCGGCAAATTCGAAGAAATTGCTGAACCGGCAAATTCGAAGAAATTG
>QZLA01000192.1 GCA_004796375.1 Desulfobacteraceae bacterium | reverse complement strand
AAGTGACATGTAATTTCATAGTAAATTCAGCAAAATAAAACCCAATTGTTAATGCTTGAAAAATCACAAATCTGAATCTCGGCTCATACTTGTTCCGATGCGGTCTGCTCAATTATCTGAATGGTTTTTTCCATCGATTGATCGGTTTGAATAGACCGTGCAACTGCCTTAGCCCTCATTTGGATATCAGGGTTGGAAAAACAAAAATTCAGCGCTTTTGTTAGGGTTTTGGGGCTGATTCTGGATCGCCAGACAGGTTTTGCTCCCAATCCTGATGTGAAAATTTTATGGCCGTGATAATACTGGTCCAGAATATGTGGGACAATAACCTGGGGCCTCCCGGACCGTGTTGCCGTTGCTGTTGTTCCGGCGCCACCATGATGGATGATTACCGCCATTCGAGGAAACAGGTGTTCATGGGGGTAATTTCTGATGAAGAACACATCTTTTGAATACGGTATATCAATCGATTTCGTCGAAAATTCCGGAATGATGATTCTTTTCTCAAATTGACGGGCTGCGTTGACAAGCAGGGGAACGTGCCTGGCCTGATCCCTTGGCGGCATACTGCCGAATCCGGCATAAATGGGAGGGGAGCCTGAAATAAGAAAATCTTCAAGTTCAGGATAGTCAGGTTTTGGCATATGAAGATGCATATACCCGGTATGGATGGGTCTTTGAATCACGTCAGGCGGGATTTCTGCAATCTGAAAATCACAAGCAGCAATGGGATTCTGTCCCAGCACGTGACGCCACAAGTTACTTAAAGGTGCTATTTTAAGTTGATTACGATATTGATTGACAAGGCGTTCGGTATTTAAACGATCGCCCAAAGCGGCCAGTTGCCATGTTAGCCGGTTGCACCACCCCGGCAAAGTCTGTGTTTTAATTGCGGGAAACGGATGAAAGGAGGAAGGGAATAATTGCGGTGTAAATGCCACGTACCGATATTGAATATGTAAAGCCTCTGTAATTGAGGACAGGGAAAACATCAAAGAAGAGCCAACTGCCAGGTCAACACCTTTAATGATATCAGGCAGCATTTCGAACTGGGTGTGGATTTCATTCCGTACATAATTAACAAATTTAACAGCACTGGATATACTGATCGGATTGTCAATCGAATTCAGGAATTCGGTGACATCGCAACCAAGCCCCTGATAAGGGAAACCCAGTTCCTTTGCCCATTGGATTCTTTCCGGCGGTCCGACAAGTAAAACCTCGTGACCTTTTTTTCTTAATCCAAGTGCCAGGGCAAACATGGGTTGAACATCCCCGCGGGATCCTGAAGTGGCAAGTACGATTTTCATTTTTATGATTTTATCGGAAAAATTTACCTTGTAACAGTTTTAAAGTGTCATTTCACCAGTATAGAGTTCGACCAGTATCTGATGGGGTTGTTAAATCAATCGGTAAAGTTGTAAATCAAAATCGGATCCAATTTATCTGTGAATCGATTTTGTTTGATTCAGAAGACCAAGAGATCGCCAGAGCAACAGGTATTTTTGTTAGAAGTAAAATACCTTTATCAGAAGAGATAGGTTACAAGTAAAATGTAATATTGATGGCTTAACGCTTTATCAGGCGATTTCTCCCATTCGCTTTTGCCTCATAAAGCGCAGCGTCAGCACGGCCCATAATTTGTGTTAAAGTATCAGAATCTTCATCGAGCATGGCCATGCCGATACTGACAGTAAATTTGACGTCACCCTGCTCAGACTTGACCCTTAATTCAGAGAGTTCCTTTCTCAAACGCTCACCAATTTGAACAGCACATTCTCCGTCTGTCTCCGGCAGCATCACTGCGAACTCTTCACCGCCCAGCCGGCCAAAAACATCCGTCCGTCTTATAATTTCAAGGCTTTTTAAGACTAATGTTTTAAGAATCTCGTCCCCTGTTCCATGACCATATGTATCATTGATTGTTTTGAAATGATCGATATCCATCATTAAAAAAGCAAACGGATGGCCATAGCGGAGGGAGCGCAGCAATTCATACTCGCCTTTTTCCAGGAAGCTTCTTCGATTATCTGCTCCGGTCAAGGGGTCTGTTGATGCCAAGCGTTTGAGTGCCACCTCCATGTTTTTCCGCCGGGTAATGTCACGAACCAACGCCTGAAGCATTTGCCGGCCTT
>QZLA01000249.1 GCA_004796375.1 Desulfobacteraceae bacterium | reverse complement strand
TATCCTTTTGGTCCTGCTGCGCCGCATTCCTCGGCCGGTCGGTGTCTTGCTGGCAGGTGCTTACGGCTACTTTATCTATAAGGGTTTCTTTTCACTGATCTGATTGAGGTACCAGGACCCGTGCATCATGATGTGATCAAACCCCCAAAATTTTTTCAAGGATGATTTTTGTGATCATATAGGTGGGTTTGATACCCTCCTTTCCCAGAGCACCTGCTGCAAGTGTACTGCCTGTTTCAAGGGGATTGTCTGATGCGTAATATGCATAGCGGGTCTTGATGCTTTTGGGGATATACCGTTTGATAATGGCCGCATTGATGGCTTTCTGGTAGTGGCCGCCCTCCATTTCAAGACCCACGGCATTCCATTTGTCCCTGAACATTTCCAGAACATCCCTGTTTTGCAGGGAAGTTCCCACCACCGTGGCCATGGTGCCGGTAAACACATTCACATCCGGATCAAAATCCTTTTGCGATATATCATTGGTAACAATATAGTTGTCTGAATAGCCCTCGCAGACATGGGCGGTGGCGAGCATGATATCCCCTTTTGACCCGTCAAGGATACCGGCTTTTCCCATGATGGAGATGGAGCCAACCGGCACTTTCCGGTTGCGGTATGGTTTCAAAAGGGTTTCCATCAATTCAAATGCCTGGGTGCCAAACGCATAATCAATGACCAGGATCATGGGTTGTACTTTCCGGATATGCTCGGCATCAAAATTCAGGCCGGGATGGAAGTCCATGGTTCCGAAGTGGCTGGTATCGATGAGCTGGCAGTCGATATTGGTGCCTGATTCGTCCGGAACTTCGATCAATCCCCTTGTTCTGGCAAATTCAAGGATCTTCTGGCGGTTTTCCTTGATCCGGTTGAAAAAGTTCCATAGGGATTCGTCCTTGACTGATTCGGGGGTTTCTTCCAGGGCGGCATACCCATAGATCACATTGAGCACACTGTGCAGGTTGGAACTGACAATGTGCAGTGGTCTTTCTTCATCCTCCTCCTTGATTTGGCTTTTGATAGTGTCCGCCCAAATGCTGCCGTATTTCTGTTGTCCGATAATGCTCATCAAGGAGGGGGTCAGGTAGACAATCTGTCCGTCATCCGGCGACTGGCGTTCCCGTTCGATTTTTTTTCCAAGATTGTAGATGATATTGAACAGGCCGCAGTTACTGCAGTGCTTGCGGCGGGTGTTCTCAAGGTAATCAAAGGTTTCCCGGGTTTCGTGGTAGGATCTTCCCAAGACAATGCTCAGGTTCCAGATGGCAGAATCCAGATCATGGAGATCCAGGTTTTCTCCCTGCTGGATTATTTTTTCAAGGGTTTTCCACTCGGCAGTATAGTTGCCTAGATCATCATGCATCCGCCGATGGATTTTTTTTGCCTCGATATTGAGAAACACCATGTGGGTGATAATGTCATAGATTTCACTTAATCCACGGGATACAATGAAGCACAGCTCATTTTTACTGATACGGTAGGATTTCCTTCTGCGCTTTAAAGGGATGATCTCCTTGAACAGGGTGTCGTCAAACTGGTCCTCTTCGGTAAGGATGATCTTGGAGCACTCCTCAATGCCGATGGGCAGGCGGTCAATAACATATTCAAGCCCTTTGAGCTCAACAATTCTGGGGTCGTTCATGGAACCGTAGATTTCAGGACTCAGGGTTTTCAGGCACCCCTCAAGGGATTTGCCGAACCGTCCCGCGGGCCGGTAAAATCCCCTGATTCCCATGGCATCGGTAATGGCCTTGAATTCGCGTATGGCAAGCCTGGCTTTTTGTGATCCGGTAAGCATCTGCATGGCAATTCCTTTGAAAGAGGGTTGTTCAGGGCATCATAATACAGAGGTGAGGGTTAATTCAAGGTTAATATCGCTTGCTTAAAGGCCAGGGGGTCAATCCTGAATCACCGGATATCCGGGAACCTGACGATCAGCACAAGGCAGGCAAGGGGGATAAAAGCGGAAAAGAATAGAACCGTATCAAGCCCGTAAATATCAGCAAGAATCCCTACCAGCGGCGACAAGGCCCCTCCCAGGCCGTAGGCAAACCCCATCATCAGGCTGGACACCATGGAGCGGCTGCCAGGGGCCAGTTTCTGGGCCATGACCACACCCAGTGGCAGGGTGGCCAACAGGGTGAATCCGGCAGCAAATGCCCCGGCATACACCAGGCTGCCTGGCAGGTAAAGGTATATCAGCAGGGTGGGTGTCATGAGCAGGTGGGCAAGCAGAAATATTTTTTTGAACCCGATCCGGTCGGCCATATACCCGGCCGCGAGACCGGACAGGGTCCCGGCCAGGATAAAGACCGTAATGATTAACCCGACCGATACCAGGTCATGCCCTTTGCCGGTCAGGTGAATGGGCATAAAGGTGATAAAGGTCTGGCCGGAAACCGCCCTGAGAACCATGACCAGCCAGATCAGGGTAATGGGTTTCCATACCGGTCCCAGGGTTTCCTTCATAGATCCGAAGAATCCAAGATGACGCATGTTCTCACTGACCGGCATCGGGATGTATTTCAGGCAGAACAAAAAGCAGACCGCTCCGAGAGTAACGGTCCAGGGCATCTTTTCAAGGCCGAATTGAGCCACATACCAGGCAATGAAAATCGGGCCGACGCTGAAGGCAAACGTGCCGCCGGTATTGTAGATGGACAGGCAGAAACCGGTGCGGTTCCCACTGTAAAGCGGAACCATGCCCGTGGTTGAGGGGTGAAACATGGAAGACCCGATGGAGCCAAGGCACAGGCACCCCATCAAAATATAAAAATTGGGTGCAATGCCGGAAAGGGGAATAAAGAAAAAGGCACAGAACAATCCGGTCAGTACGAAAAAGCGGGTTTCATATTGATCGGCAAAATATCCGGTCACCGGCTGCACAATAAAAGACAGGAGCCGTACCGTACCCGTAAGCAGGCCGACCTGTGCCAGGCTCAATCCCAGTTTTTCAACAAAGACCGGCAGAAGGGGCGTGGCAAACGAGGAGTAAAAGTCACCGGTAAAGTGTACCAGGGTCAGGGTGAAGATCACCTGGTAATTCAGCGGACCGGCTGTATCGGATCTGGCAGTCATGATTTAATTTTTCAAACTGTGGATCGGTGCGGGAATCCGTCCGCCAAAAGTAACAAACCGGTCTTTGAGAAGATGATGGGGAACCTCCATGATGCTGGCCTCACCCAAAAGACCGCCGAAGTATACCTTTTCCCCGGCTTTTTTACCGGGTACCGGGATAATCCGGGTGGCGGTGGTTTTGGTATTGATCATCCCGATGGCCATCTCATCCGCGATGATACCGGCCAGGCATTCCTCGGTAATGTCTCCGGGTACCGGCACCATGTCAAGGCCCACGGAGCAGACACAGGTCATGGATTCCAGTTTCTCAAGGCTCAGGTATCCCTCCTCGGCTGCACGGGCGATATTGAGATCCTCGCTCACCGGTATAAACGCACCGGACAATCCGCCGACGTGGGATGAGGCAAAGGCACCGCCTTTCTTAACAGCATCGTTGAGCATGGCCAGTGCGGCCGTTGACCCGGGCACACCGATACTGGTGAGCCCCAGGGCCTGGAAGATCTCTCCTATGGAATCCCCGACCGTGGGGGTCGGGGCCAGGGACAGGTCAACGACACCGAAACGGACACCAAGTTCCTGGGCGACCTCCCGCCCGATCAATTCGCCCACCCGGGTGACTTTGCACGAGGTGTTTTTGATCAGTTCAGCGATCTGGCCCAGGGTAAGGGAGTGGCTCTCACCCAGATTTCGTTCGATCGCTTTTTTGACCACACCCGGACCTGATACACCGACATTGATCACGGCATCCCCTACACCGGGGCCGAGCATCGAACCCGCCATAAACGGCATGTCCTGAGGGATATTGGAAAACACACACAGCTTGGCACAACCCAACCCGTCCTCATCGGCTGTAAGGGCTGCCGCCTGTTTGATGGTTTGTGCCATCTTTAACACACCGTCCATGTTGATACCGGCACGGGTCGTGGCCACATTGACTGAGGCACACACACGCTGAGTACTGGCCAGGGCTTCGGGTAATGCCTCGATCAGCGCCAGGTCACCCGTTGCCATTCCTTTTTCCACCAGGGCTGAGAACCCGCCGATAAAATCGATGTTGACGGTCCGGGCAATATCATTGAGTTCTTGTGCGATCTCTACCAGCTGGGCTGTCTTAAATGCAGCACCCACCAAAGCAATCGGGCTTGTGGAGATCCGCTTGTTGACCACCTTGATCCCGTATTTTTTTCCGACCTGGTCACAGGTGCTGACCAGGTGGCCGGCATGGGTAACAATCTTTTTTCGGATATTGGATTTAAAGGTATCCAGATCACTGCTGATACAATCAAACAGATTCACACCCAGGGTCACCGCACGCACATCAAGGTTTTCGTTTTTTACCATCTCTATGGTGGAGAGTATTTCATGATCTTCAAGCATGGCTGTATTCCATAAATTAGATTTTATTGGTCACGTTAAAAATGTTTTTATGCTGAATTCTGACATCCAGGTTCAGTTCCCGGCCTTTGGCCTTTAGTGCCTCAAACAATCCTGCCTTATCAATATCCGGTCCGATATCGATCTGATAGCTCATGATATTGGCCATGGGATCATCGCCGCCTTTGAACACAGCTTTGAGATTGGTTATATTGGCATTGAACCGGGCCATGATGCCGGAGAATCGGGCGACCAGCCCTTTCTGGTCAGGGCCGATGGTAGTGATGAAAAATGTTTCACCTGTGATGGGTTCATCCGTTGCATCATCTGTATCCAGGCGGTTGACGTAGACATTGAGCCCCTGGCCGTTGGCCTTGGCTGAGAGTTCCTTTTCAACGGCCTCCATATTCAGGTTTTCGGGCAGATCAACAATGAAAAACCCTGCAAACTCGTTCTGCAGAATCATCTGGTTGACATTTTCAAGGTTGCAGTCCAGGTTATACAAGTGACCCGAAATTAGGGCAATGATGCCGGGCCTGTCCTTTCCCAGGACAGTAACGATTATTTTTTCCATGATACTCCTAAGAATTAAAACGTAAAAAGCGGGTTAATTCATATTCTTTCGCAGATCGGCAATGGTCCGGGCATAATCCGGTGTGTTGAAGATGGCTGATCCGGCAACAAACGAGGTCGCTCCGGCACGTGATACTGTTCCGATGGTATCGGCATTTACGCCACCGTCCACCTGGATAATGGTATCAGCGTTTTTTCTCTTGATCAGGTCGGACAGCTTTTGGATTTTTTCAATACTGGAATGGATAAACTTCTGGCCGCCAAACCCCGGGTTGACACTCATGATCAACACAAAATCAAGATCATCGATGATCCACTCAAGTGAATCGATGGGCGTGGCCGGGTTCAGTGCCACCCCTGCCTTGACATCTGCCTGTTTAATCATCTGGACAGTCCGGTGAAGGTGGGTAACGGCTTCAGCATGGATTGAAATGAGATCAGCTCCGGCACTGATAAACTCAGGGATCATCCGGTCCGGGGTTTCAATCATGAGGTGGACATCGAGCTCCAGGCTGCAGTTCCTTTTACACGCATCAACAATTATCGGTCCGTAGGTGATATTGGGCACGAACTGGCCGTCCATCACATCAATGTGCACCCAGTCGGCTCCGGCAGCCTCGATATCCTTGAGTTCCTGGCCCAGGATGGCAAAGTCAGCAGATAGTATTGAGGGGGCTATAATTCCCATGAGAATTCTCCTTGGTTTATGGTCGTCATCAACTCAGTGAACAGGTCCGCGGCAGTGCCTTCAGATTCGGGGTTCCATGGGTTGATGATTCGGGTTTTGATCAACTGGTCATCAATAAAAATATCCACTTTAGTTTGAATTCCCGCTGGAATCAATACACAAACATTTTTTCCCGGTGAAACATGGGCATTAAACAGATCAATGGTGGTACCGAACAGGAATGCATTAATGTGGACATGTTTTTTAAGAAACCCTGGTGGCAATGTGAAACTGATGGGTATGACACCTTGAAAGCTCTTTTTTGAGAAGGGTTTTGATGATTTGTTTGTATTTGCAATCAAGGATATGGGGATCAATCGACTCACTTGATTTCCCTTTTTAGGCACCTGTTCCAGGATACTGTTTTCTGGTTTCATTGGGTTGTGACGGGTGGATACCTGTTTCAGGTTTAAAAACGCCTTTTCTGTAAAGTTGATACCTTCACTGAGATGTTTTCCCAAAAGGCCGGGCATCACCAGGGGGACCGGTGCAGGGCCGAGGCTGATCAACAGATCACATGCCCGGCCTTTGACCGCTTTGGAAAAGGGGCCTGGATAGTGGGTAATGATACCCCCTTTGCCGGTCCGTTTATCAAACGCATAGGACACACTGCCCAGCTGCAGTTCGCTGTTTTCAATCAGCAGTTGCGATTGTTCAAGCGATACCTGCCGTAGATCTGGAACAGTGACCAGCTGCCTGCCCTTGGAGATGTCCAGAATCACGTCCCGGCCCTTTTTAATGACCGTACCCGGCGCGGGATCCTGATAGGTCACATGATACCGCGGCATGTTTTCATGGAAGCGGGTACTGCGCAGTTTCGGGTTTAACCCCATATTGGTCAGTGTTTCCAGCACATCCACTATGTTATTTCCGCTCAACTGGGGTACAATGATCTCAGAGGCACTGTCCGTAACAAGGGTGATGGAAAAATAGGTGCCAAACCCGGCAACTGCAAGGGTAATGAAAAAAAGTACGACATATTTTGCCAGGGTTTTCAATACGCCTGTGTTACTCCTGTAAGTCCGGGCCTGTATCCGGTCTGTCCCGGCGTTGAAGCAGGGCGGCAAAAAAACCGTCCATGGTTCCGGGCAGGGGAAATGTACAGAGTACGCCGTTGTCGATCAGGTTGCCTGCAGCAGCCTGTCCGGTTTTGCTGGAAAGCAGGCGTGCCGTATCCTGGAAAAGGATATAATCTTTTCGCTTGTCCAGAAAGTGGGTGATCACCTCCATATTTTCTTCAGGTTCGCATGAGCACACCGTATACAAAAGAAAGCCGCCGGGTTTGAGCATATTGGCTGTGTGGTTTAACAGCTTCTTCTGGCGTGCGGCATTGCGCTGAATGTCTTTGGTGCCTTTGCCCCACCTTGAATCCGGGTTCCGCCTGAGGACACCCAGTCCGGTGCAGGGAGCGTCCAGCAGGATCCGGTCAAAATATCCGCCAAGGGTTTTTATTGAGGATTTGAGCAAATCTGCCCGTACCGGTGTGACCATATCCACGCCCAGGTCTGCCATCACAGGAGCCATCTTGTCAAGCCTGTTTTTATCGGAATCCAAGGCAATAATCTCTCCCTGGTTTTTCATCAGCTGTGCCAGGTGTCCGGTTTTTCCGCCCAGTCCGGCGCATGCATCCAGAACCCGCTCCCCGGGTTGGGGGTCAAGAAGTAGGGTGACCATCTGGGCGGCTTCGTCCTGGATCTGGAACCACCCGTTTTTCAGGGCATCCATTGATGAAAGCGGCACTTTGGGGCGATCAATGTTGATCCCCACCGGTGACAGCAGTGTAAGTTCAATACGTTGTGCCATGGGGTCAAGATGATCAACCAGGGTATTTCTGTCGGTTTTCAGTGTATTGACCCTGAGGGTGATGGCGGGGACATGATTGAGGGTGCGGCACAGTTCCCGGGTAAGATCCAGGCCATAGCGTTTTATCCACCGTTTGACCAGCCATTGCGGCTGAGAGTGGGTCACGCTCAGGCAGAGCACAGGATTTTTATTAATGTCCGGCAATGCGATGGATGGGTGCTGTTCAACGGCTTTTCTGAGTACGGCATTAACAAACCCGCTGATTTTCGCCTGACCCGCCTTTTTAGCCAGGTTGACAGCCGTGTTGACGGCTGCAGAGGCAGGAATTTTATCCATATACATCACCTGGAACAAAGCCATGCGGATGATGGTCAAGGCATATGGGTCTGTCTTTTCAATGCTTCGGCTGGCGCATTTGGAAAAGATCCAGTCCAGTCTGGCACGGTGCCGGAAGGTTCCCATGACCAAAGCATAACACAGGTTCCGGTCCCGCTGATCCAGAGTGGTCAGTTCCTGCTCAAACCGATCGATGCAGTGATCCAAAGTGATCCTGTCCTTGTGTGTATGGATCAGGATCATCAGCGCAATATGGCGGGGATCATTACTCATCGATCAGATAGAACATACATTCTTTTTCAATTTTATTTCCCTTGAGGTACGCATCTGCTGTCAACCGCTTTCCTGAAGCACCCATGAGTTCCAGGATCAGGATGGTATTGTCGGTGGTGGAAACATGAATACCCTGTTCGTCACATAAAAATACCGTTCCGGGCGCATGAACCGATTTTTGATCTGTCACGTGAATTTTGAAGATTTTCATGCGCTGGCCGTTAAGAAATGAAAATGCACCGGGCCAGGGGGTCATGGCATTGATATGGGCCTTGATCTGCCGGCTGGGTTTCTCCCAGTTGATTCTGCCGTCCTCTTTGGTCAAAAGCCGTGCAAATGTGGCCTGGGTATGATCCTGGGGAACCGGATGCATTTCGCCCTCAGCGGTTCTCAAAAGGGTGTCCACAATCAGGTCGGCACCGAGAAGGGCAAGCCGGTCATGCATGGTCTGGGCAGTATCCTCATTGGATATGGGAATCGAATCCTGCATGAGCATCCCGCCCGAATCCAGGCCCTTTTCCATGACCATAGTGGTGATACCGGTTTCCCTGTCCATGTTGAGAATGGAGGCCTGTATCGGAGATGCACCCCGGTATTTGGGAAGCAAAGATGCATGGATATTGATCGGAAAGATCTTGGGTATGGACAGGATGGCTTCTGACAGAATTTGGCCAAAAGCCGCCACCACAAAAAAATCCGGTTCGAGGGAATTGAGGTTCTCTTCCATGTCCCAGGCATTGATATCGCTGGGCTGGACAACCTCGATCCCCAGCTTTTCCGCTGCCTGTTTCACCGGCGGGGGGGCCAGTTTTTTGCCTCTCCCTTTGGGCCGGTCCGGCTGGGTGATCACCAGGGGAACCTCAAAGGCTTCGTGTGCCGCGATCCGCTCCAGGGAAGGGACGGCAAAATCGGGCGTCCCCATGTATACAACAGATAGCCTTTTCACTCAGGATGCCTTTTTCTTGGAGATTTTCTTTTTATACATGGTCCGCTTGAGTGCCGAGATCCGGTCGATAAACAGGATGCCGTCAAGATGGTCGATCTCATGCTGCATGATAACAGCAAGGATGCCGCTGGCCTCAAACTCAATATCATTGCCGTCAATGTCCTGGGCTTTGACTGTGATGTGTTCATAGCGCTTGACATTGGCTGAGTAGTCTTCCACGCTCAAGCAGGCTTCTCCTTCAGACACGATGCTTCCTGAGGCATTGATGATCTCGGGGTTGATCAGTGCGGTGAACTCTTTGACAGGATTTTCGTTTTCACCGCGCTCCGGATCAGCTGCATGGGAATCATACACGATGATTCTCTGGTTTACACCGATCTGGGGTGCAGCAAGGCCCACACCAGGGGCGTCAAACATGGTTTCCCCCATATCTTCGATCAGGGTTCTGACCTCATCATCAATATGCTCCACCCTGACAGACGGTTGGGCAAGAGATTTTTCCGGATATGTCAATATCTTACGAATGCTCATTGTGTTTCAATATACCTTTTGCAATATCAATATCGGTTTGAATCTGTTCAGACAGCTCAGTGATGCTGGAAAATTTTTTTTCATCTCGGAGCCTTGATATAAAGTTAACACGGATCCGGGTATTGTAAATGTCATGTGCAAAATCAAGGATGTGCACTTCAACCGTAAAAACATGGTCGTCAAATGTGGGGCTGTATCCGATATTGGCTACGCCGTTGAAATTACCTTTGTCGGTTTCAACCGTCACGGCATAGACCCCCATCTTGGGACAGAGTTCATCATGGAGTTTGATATTGGCCGTGGGGAAACCCAGTTGGGATCCTCCCCGCTGGCGGCCTTTGATTACCTTTCCGCGGATCTGATAATGTCTGCCCAGGTGTTTTTCGGCTTCTTCCACGCGTCCATCCATGACAATGTTCCGGATGCGTGTAGAGCTGATCCGCTCACGGTCGTTACCGTTATCCGTGATCCAGTCCAGGACGATGGTCTGATATCCATATTCTTTTTCATATTCTATGAGCATGGGCACGTCACCTTGCCGATCCTTGCCAAATGTATAATCGGATCCGACAATGATTGCTTTCATTCCGATGGTGTTCACCAGAAGATCACGGATAAAGGCCTGGGCCGTAATTTTGGCGAATTCCCGGTTAAAGGGAATACAAAGGACCTTTTCAATACCGGTCTGGCAGATCAGTTCCAGTTTCTGGTCCTTTCTTGTGATGAGGGGAGGGGTTGAGATCCCCAGTGCTCGTAACGGGTGGGGTTCAAAGGTCATGGCAACAGAGGTTCCATTGATCTCATCCGCCTTCTTGATAACCTGGTCGAGCAGGGCCTGGTGCCCCTTATGTACACCATCAAAATTGCCGATGGTAATCACGGCATCCTTGAAGGGAGCAGTTATCTGATCGATTTCAAATATGCGTTCCATACGAACCTTTAAAATTTTTTCAACATTAACTTGACAAATCAAACGAACAAGAATATATAACCTACTTGTCGCTTTTAAGCAATTCTTTATTTGGCTCAAACAGCCTTTAAGATTGCTCGACAGGTCTGGTTTTTTGCCGAAGTGGCGGAATTGGTAGACGCGCTAGTTTCAGGGACTAGTGGACGTATGTCTGTGGGAGTTCGAATCTCCCCTTCGGCACCAGCC
>QZLA01000345.1 GCA_004796375.1 Desulfobacteraceae bacterium | reverse complement strand
CATGAGAACCGCGTCAACAGGCCACTGTTCAACTGCACGGGTCAATATCACGGGGTCATGATGTCCGGTCACACCGATGTGTCGGACCAGTCCCATCTCCTTTGCTTCAAGAAATCCCTCCAGGGCTCCGCCCTTTTGCGAAATCAGTTCAAGGTCTTTTTCATCCCGGACATCATGGATCTGCCACAGATCCAGGTAGGAGGTATTCAGCCGGTCCAGGGTCTGTCTCAGTTCTGCAAGCACGCCGTCTCTGTCTCTTGTAGCGGATTTGCTGGTATGGAATATGGCCTCCCGATTCTCAGGATGATCTTTCCAGTAACGGCCAAGATAGATTTCACTGTCCTTATAAACCCGGGCGGAATCATAATAGGTGATGCCCTGAACCACCGCTTCCATGATCACCGCTTCGGCCTCGTCAGGCATACCGTGGGTACGAAGCACCCCCTCACCGCCAAGGCCCACCCGGGTGATTGGTTTGTTCGAATGCCGGAACGGGTTCCCGCTGACCTTCATAATTTTTCCAGTTTTCATATTTCCTGTCTCCCCCATTGAATTTCAATGTATTGACATGATCTCAATCAATACTATCCTTAAAATATGCACGGGTGTCAAACCTGAGAATCCTTAATGAGAAAAAAGATACAGCAGTTCATTTGCTGCCCACCCCTCCAATACTGTCCGAACACCCTTGCAAAACCAGTTGGATAAAAGGAGATAGAAAAATGAAATCAAATAAAAGCACCCATACATACGATAGAAACGTCATTGAAAAAAGGCGTCTGGATTTTGATCTGGCATATTGCAAGGTCACATATGATTCGCAGGAGGGCCGGGAAAGGTGTTATGCCGAGGCCATAGAAGCCAGTGAGAATAGGAATGAACAGGTTATTTCGCCGGATTAGACGGGTTTGACAGCCATTGATCCACTGAAGTCTCTCCTCCTGTTGCAGGGATTGAAAGACCGCTCTTTCTAGTAGGGATAAAAAAAAGGATTGACTAATCCTGGAAATTATATGTTAATACCTTTTTGTTCAAAAAATCCCGAATAAACTTACTGAACAATCAATATATGAATGATGAGGAGAGATGATGTCTAAGGGAAAAGTGGTTTTAGCCTATTCAGGGGGGCTTGATACCTCTGTGATTCTGAAGTGGCTGCTGGAACAGGGTTATGAAGTGTATGCCTATATGGCCAATATCGGCCAGGAAGAGGATTTTGAGGCCGCCCGTGAAAAAGCACTGAAGATCGGTGCCGCAGATGTGTTTATTGAAGATATGCAAAAAGAATTTGTCACGGACTATATCTTTCCGGTATTCAAGGCCAATGCCATATATGAGGGCCGTTATCTTTTGGGCACCGCTATTGCCCGTCCGTTGATTGCCAAAAAGCAGATCGAGATTGCCGAGCGTGTCGGTGCCGGATATGTTTCCCATGGCGCCACAGGCAAGGGGAATGACCAGGTCCGGTTTGAACTGTCCTATTACGCCCTGAATCCGAAAATCAAGGTGATCTCCCCCTGGAAGGATACCGCTTTCCTTGATGCGTTCAAGGGCAGAACCGACCTTCTCGACTATGCTGAAAAGCATGGGATTCCCACCAAGCAGACCGCATCCAAGCCCTACAGTGAGGATGACAATCTGCTGCATATCAGCCATGAGGCCGGTATTATTGAAGATCCCGGCCATGTGTGCGAGGAGAGTATCTATTCTCATACCGTATCGCCTGAGAAAGCACCGGACCAGCCCACCTTTATCGTGCTTGAGTTCAAGGACGGTATCCCGGTCAAGGTGACAAATAAAGAGGACGGTACCGTTAAAACCGATCCTCTGGAGCTGTTTGTCTATCTCAATGACCTGGGCCGGGCCAACGGTATCGGCCGCCTGGATATGGTGGAAAACCGGTTTGTCGGAATCAAGTCCAGGGGCGTTTATGAAACTCCCGGGGGCACCATCCTCCATGAAGCCCATAAAGATATAGAGGGGATCGCCATGGACCGCGAGGTCATGCGGTTGCGTGACATGTTGTCCGCCAAATTCAGCGAATTGATCTACAACGGGTTCTGGTTCAGCCCGGAAATGGATTTTCTCATGGTCGCCATCAACAAGAGCCAGGAAGTGATCGACGGTGAAGTGACCCTGAAACTCTATAAAGGCAGTGCCTATCCCGTGGCCCGGACCAGTCCGTCGTCGCTCTATAACCAGGATCTGTCATCCATGGATATCGAAGGCGGGTACAACCAGGAAGATGCTGAAGGATTTATCAAGATCAACGCCATAAGACTGATGGCGCATCGCAAGATTATGGATAAAAATATGTAGGCCGGATTCACAGTGTAAATCATGGGGATTGAGTTTCGCTCACAATTGAAAAAGTGTGAAAAAATCTTCCTTTTTTATGGATTATTTACTTGACTAAACAATGATCACCCTTTAAAGTACTATTGATTATCTATCTTGTTTAGGAGAAACAGCCATGCAAAAGGCCAAAAAGCAAACCACTGTAAGACTGCCGACGGAGCTGTACCGAAAACTGATTCAGGAACGCAGCCGTTCCCTCAACACCCAGATTGTTGAGCACATTCGACACAGTCTGGAGAAAAATAACCAGGCCGAAAAGATCACTGAAATCGGTAAAGATCTTAAGATGATTAAAAAATATCTTATTGAGGTGGACCGGACGGTCAGGGAAATTTCCGAAAAAACCGGACTCAAGATCGATCTGAATCAGAAGTACCTGGATATTGCCACGGATAAGAAACTGTTTAAGTGGTTGTAACTGTGCCTTGGGGGTTTATAACCCCGTTCTATTGCTGACAGCTGAACCAATAAAGCTTTGATCTGAATGTTATCAGGTCAAAGCTTTTTTTATTGAATCCGGTGTGTATATTGTGTGAAAAAAGCTTGAAAAAACAGCCTGTGCTGATATGTTCAGATAAATCTGCCCGGAGAACCGCAGAAGATGTGCAGTAAAAAGAGATGAGTCTTAAATAAAAGGATGTGGGTG
>QZLA01000082.1 GCA_004796375.1 Desulfobacteraceae bacterium | reverse complement strand
ATGGAGATCAGGCCCGTGCCATAGTCCTTTCTTTTCATCTGGTGAATGGCGGTGACCATCTGGCGCGCACCGGTACATCCGATGGGGTGGCCGATGGAGATCCCTGAGCCCAGTTCATTGGGTTTTTCAACATCAATATCCAGTTCTTTCATGCAACCGATAGCCTGGGCCGCGAACGCTTCATTCAGTTCAATCAGGTCGATATCGCCAATGGTCATTCCGGTCTGTTTCAACAGTTTTTTAACAGCAGGCACCGGCCCAAGGCCCATGTATGCAGGGTCAAGGCCGCCGGCGGCAAACCCTTTGACCCGGGCCAGTTTCTCAAGACCCAGTTCATCCGCTTTTTCTTCGGTCATCATCAGTACGGCCGCAGCTGCGTCATTGATACCGGATGCATTGCCCGCGGTAACAGAACCATCCTTTTTGAATGCCGGCCTGAGTTTACCCAGCTTTTCCATTGAGGTTTCCATGGGACGCTCATCCGTATCCACCACAACCTCCTGACGTCGGGAGATGTAGGTTACCGGTGCGATTTCCTGGGCAAAGGTGCCGTCCTGGACCGCACCCAGGGCCCGGGTGTGGCTCAAGAGTGCCAGCTGATCCTGCTCTTCACGGGTAATACCGTACTTGTCTACGATATTCTCTGCGGTGAGTCCCATGTGGTAGCCGTAAAAAATTTCATAAAGACCGTCAAATACCATGAGATCATGAACATCCCCGACACCGGTCAACTCCATTCGATGTCCCCACCTGGCATTCATCAGTGCCATGGGGGCATTACTCATACTCTCCTGCCCACCGGCCAGTATCACGTCGGCCTGACCGGTCATGATGGCTTGGGCGCCCAGTGCAATGGCCTTGAGGCCGGACCCGCATATTTTATTGATGGTAAACGCCGTGGTCTGTCTGGGAATCCCGGCCTTTATCATGGCCTGGCGTGAAGTGTTCTGGCCCTGTCCGGCCTGGAGGACGTTACCCATGATCACCTCGTCAATGCTGATGGGCGCCAGGCTGTCATCATAGTCATAGCCGCTCTGCTCAAGTTCAATCATGCCCTGATCTTTAAGGGTTTGAGGGCCATAAGCCACCAGCTCGTCCTCGGCAACCGGTCGAAGATTTACCTTTTTTAAGGTCTCCTTCATGGCAACCGTTCCAAGATCCACTACGGATACACTTTTCAAAGACCCGCCAAATGAACCGACCGGGGTTCTTGCGCCACTGACGATCACAACATTCTTCATTATTTTCCTCCAGCTTTTTAAATTCAATATGTTTACATTTTCAACAGTTACATTTCAGTCACATTATGATTTTCATAACAGAGAAAACGATAAAAAACAATCCCAATAAAAGGCTTCCTGCAAAGACACCTCATTTTTCATCCCCGTGCGGGACAGGGCCTGTCTATCCAACGCTTAAAACCGGAGTCCCGCTCTATACAAAATCACAAAATCGAGGTATACCCAATTAGTCGGTATGACACCCGGGTTATAGTCAATGAGCGGCCCGCAATATTTTAATGGAAACCCAATGAATATCCTCCTCGCATGGTTCGGCCATGAAACCAATACCTTTTCCAGGCGCACCAGTGATTTTAACCTGCTGACCTCCCAGGGATACTGGGAAGCTTTAGATATCCTTGATACCTTCAGGGGCACACCCAGCTACCTTGGCGGTATGATAGAAGCGGCTGAAGAACAGGGGATCAACCTGGTCCCTTCCATTGCCGTGGAAAATGCAGGGCCGCCCCTGACCGATGCCTGCCTGGAACAGGTGACCGGAAAGCTGTGTGGCTATATTGACAGACATCATCAGAAGCTGGACGGGATTTGCCTGGCCCTCCATGGAGCAGGTGTGTCCCAATCCTGCATGGATATTGAATCTTATACCCTGCAGGCCATCCGGCAGATCGTCGGTCCTGACCTGCCCATCATGATCACCCTTGACCTTCACGCAAATGTATCCAAAGAGATGACAGCGCTTGCCACCGGCTTGTTCGGTATCAAAGAAAACCCCCATACGGATTACGCGGTCACCGGCATTGAGGCCATGAACGCGCTGATCAATACCATTCAGGGCAACATTTTTCCCTGCACCGCTGTCACGGCCATCCCCATGCTGATGCCCATGACCCCCACCACCCAAGGCCCCTGTCATGCGTTGAACCGGTTCATCAGACAGTATAGACAAGATCACCACCTGCTGGATGCAGCATTCTTCCATGGTTTCCCCTATGCTGACATCCCTGATGCCGGTGCAACGGTTTTTGTCACAGCAGACCGGGCCATTGATGCCCAATTCCACGCCGACCGCCTTGCAGATCACATTTGGCAGCAGCGAACATCCCTGGTCACACTGGATTCCACTCCTGCGGATGAAGCGCTTCAAACCGCGCACAGGATACTTGCGGAAAATAAACAGGGATTTGTCGTCATCAATGAGGCATCGGACAACCCCGGCGGCGGTGCGCCCGGGGACGGCACACATTTGCTGGCAGCCATGATCGAAGCCGATCATCCCGGCAGCGCCTTTGCCTACATGTATGACCCTGAATCGGTTGAACGGGCCGTGCGGTCCGGTGTCGGCCGGACCGTTGACCTGTACCTGGGCGGCAAGATCGAGGATGAGAAACATCACGGCCCGCCGCTTCACCTGAAAGGTGCACTTGTGCACACCATATCGGACGGGCGCTTCATCTCCACCACCCCGTTGATGAAAGGGATTCCCGGCAGTTTCGGGGCATCCGTCGGCATTCGGTACGGTAACGTTGATATTGTGGTCTGTTCGGTCCAGAACCAGACTTATGATGACAGGGCTTTTGTTGTAGGCGGGATCGATATCAACCAAAAACGGCTCTTGGGGCTCAAATCCGCCCAGCATTTTAAGGCATTTTTTCAGCCCAGGGCCATCGGCATGGTGCCGGCCAACTCACGGGGTATTACCACATCAAACCTGAGCCTGTTTGAATACCGGCATATCCGCCGGCCGGTATACCCCCTGGATAAAAATGTTAGCATTGGATTGCGCACATTTACAAACCAGTAAATTGATATTACACTCCGGTTTTGGTTTTCCTTTGAAGTGATAAGGGATGATAGGATGGTCATGATTCAACTGCAGGATATACAGCTCTCCGTGAACACAAAGGCGCTGGTCACAGGACTCAACCTTGAGGTGGCAAAAGGGGAAAAACTGCTGATCACTGGGGAATCCGGATCCGGAAAGACCTCACTTTTCAAAGCGATGCTGGGGTTTTTCCCGGTTCAGGCCGGGCAGATTCTTATCGGGACGGAACCGTTGAACCCGAAGACCATCCGGTTGATTCGGCAAAAGATATTTTACCTGAGTCAGGATGTGGACCTTAGAAATGACCGTACAGACCTCTTGGTCCAGGAGATTCTTCTGGCCAACCACATTGAGAATGAATGGCCTGGCACGACCGGGCCACTGATGGACCTTTTAAATTTCACACCGGAAATCTGGACCCGCCATGTCCATGACCTGTCCGGCGGCGAGCGCCAGCGCCTGGGGCTGATGATCGGTTTTCTCCTGGACCGCCCCATATGGCTTCTGGACGAACCCACATCGGCACTGGATGACACCATGAAACAGAAAATCAGTGACCATATTCTGAAACTGGACAAGACGGTCCTGATCATTTCACACGATTCGGTCTGGCAGCGGCCCGAACGGCTCAAAACTTACAGGTGGGGTTAATATGGGTGCCCAGGATATCAGCTGGTTTTCCCTGGTGTGGGCCCTGTGTTTTCTGATCCCGATCCTGTGGATCAGCTTCAAGCTGGAACTGGCCCTGAACCGGGCCATCCTGATCTCCGTTGCCCGGATGGCCCTCCAGCTGGGGTTTGTCGGCATCTATTTAAAATACCTGTTCCTGTGGAACCTGCCATGGGTGAATGCATTGTATGTCCTACTCATGATCTGTGTGGCCTGCGGGTCCATCCTGAAGGCCAGTCAGCTTAAATTTACGGTATTTCTCCCGGCGGTCTTCTTTTCCATGCTGATCCCTTTCTGCATCTGTCTTTTGTTCTTTAACCGGGTCATCATCGGAATCGACAACCTGCTGGATGCAAAATACTTTATTCCCATCGGCGGCATGCTCCTGGGTAACTGCCTTCAAAGCATCATTATCGGATTGAGCCGGTTTTACTCCGGGATAAAAAAAGAGGAAAAGGTCTATCAGTATGCCCTGACCCTCTACCAGAGCCGCCTTCTGGCCCTCAAACCCTTTTTCAAGGACAGCGTAATTGCTGCCATCAACCCGATCCTGGCCTCCATGGCCACCATCGGACTGGTTGCACTGCCCGGCATGATGACCGGTCAGATCCTGGGCGGTTCGGTGCCCATGGTGGCGATCAAGTATCAGATCGCCATCATGCTCTTTATATTCTATATCCAGTTTTTCGGGGTGATCCTGTCGATACTCTTCTCTATCCGGTCCGGATTTGACCCGTTTGATATGCTTAAACAGGATATTTTCTAAAAACCGATGGGGTGATCCAACCCTGGATTTTTCAGGTGTTCCAAAGCCATATCATCAATATTCCGACCGATCAACGCGACACATTCGTCAACCGATTCATTGAGTCCGGCCGACCCGGGCTGCTGTTTAATGACCTCAAACAGGGCATTGATCACCCTTGGATCGAACTGGCGGGATGCTCCCTTTTTCAGTGAAGAGACCGCTTCGGGCAGATCCATTTTCCGGATATGCCTGCGTCCTGAGATCATGGTTTCAAACACATCGCACACACCGACGATCCTTGCCCCCAAAGGAATGGCATCGCCTTTGAGACCATCGGGATACCCCGAACCGTTATATCGCTCGTGATGGTATTTTATAATCGGTTCAAGTCCGTCAAGAAAGGTCAACGGCCTCACAATACCGGCACCAATCAGGGGATGTTTTTTGGCCGTGTCCATCTCCTTTTTGGACAGGGTTCCCAAATGTTCAAGTATGTAGTCCTCCAGACCGATCTTGCCGATGTCATGCAGCAGCCCTGCGTGAAAGACAATCTCCGTCTCCCTTGGTGAAAGCCCCATCTGTTCCGCCACCAGTTTGGCCAGCCTGGCGACTTTCATGGAGTGGCCGTGGGTGGTTTCATCCCTGGCCTCAATGGCCAGTACAAACCCTTCAACGATCTGGCGCAGGATTTTCAACATTTCACCGTCATAGCTCAGTGCTTTGTGCAATGCAATTGCGCCCTGCTCTCCCAAGGCATTGACCAGTTCCAACTCATCACCATCCAACTGCTTGAAACCGGTGAAATATATTGCCAGAATGCCGGAATACTGGCTTGTGATATCCAGGTTAATGCCGGTTACCGACCCGACCCGTTTTTTGCCCAGGCGCTCCAGGTCCGGAATCCGTTCATCATACCGGGCATCTTCAATAAACACCCTCTCCTCGCTGTCCGGTTTGAATATCTGGATCAAGGTATCATAATCCACACCGGCAAGACTCTGGTATTCAAAACCATGACTGATGAAAGACTGAATCTTTTTTTCAGGCGTGTTGACAATCCAGAAAATCGCGCCTTTGGCCCGGGTGAATTCAGCTGCATGGGCCACGATCACCTGGATGATCTCCCTGGGGTTTTTTCCGGAGTGTATCGCCTTGCTCATGGCGCTGAACAGCTTGAATATCTTGTAATATGATTGCGTCATTGACTCTTCCTGTATCCTGATCAGATATTATCCGGAAAAAAAACCGATCCAGGCCCGGTTAAAATCCCTGGTGATCATCTTCTGCATATGCCCCACTGCCAGCAGCGCATCCTTGAGAAGCTCCCGCTGTTTTCTGCTCATTGACCCGGGATGAACATAGTTGTCCGGTACTTCTCCTGCTGCCAGCTTTTCGACATTGGTCCGTATCCTGAACATCATCAGGGTTTCAAAACCTGTCCTGAGAATCTCTGCCGTATCTTTGTCAAAGGTACCCTGCCGGGTAAGCGCCTCCAGCCGGCCCAGTGTGGACACTTCCTTGATCTCCTGATTCACGGCATAGATCCGTATACCATTGATCAGGTGCACCAACCCATGGGTTTTCAGATTGAGTTGGTCTTTGTTCGGACCTGATTTTTCCGTCCGGATGTGCCCCATGAACCCGATCGGTTTTTCATGGGTCACATCATCCCGGGTCAGCATGTGATTGCTGACCTCCGCCTGGCTCAAGATCTTGAACACGGTTTCCCTGACCTCATCGGCCAGGGATTGATTTCCCCACACCGGCCTGAAATCCAAAAAAATGGTCATATTACGGGTGTCTTCCGGATCAAAGGAACCGCCCCACTGGTTTATACATGCTTTCCACTGGGACACCGACCTGCACCACAGAGGATTGCTGGCCATTACATCCCCTGTACACAATTCAAATCCGCACCGGGCCAGGCCCTGTACAACCATGTCAGCAAAGGTCTGAAACCAGGCTTTGATCTGTCCGGGTGCACGATGCTCTTTTGGGTCAGGATCTGCATAGATGATCCCGTTGTCCTGATCGGTCCGCAGGGTCTGCTCATGACGGGCGGCACTCCCCATATTGATCCAGCAGTACGCTACCGGCGGCGGGCCCAACCCCTTATCTGCCATCTGTTTTTCCGAAATTCGGATCACTGCACGGGTCAATCGTTCCAGGAGCCCGGACATCACCTCCAGGGTATCACTTGTGCCGGCGCCCTCAATGAGCAGGGCGTTGAGAACACCGTCCACCTCGCCGCTGACCCCGGCAAGTTCATCCAGTGTTCTATGGCTGCGGATATCCTGAAGCAGGGTGAGGTTACCCATGTTCCGCGACTTGATAAAATCCTTGGCCGTCAGCATCCCGGCCGGTTTTTCATCCCGGATCACCAATAGATATTTTTGCCGCTGGCGGGTCAAAATCGCCAGGGCTTGTCCCACAAATGCTTCAGGCGCAATGGTTTCAAAATTATCGTTCATGACCTGGCTTGCCCTGCAGTCGCCTACCGGATGGGATTGCCGGGCCACCAGGTGATAGACAATATTTTTGCGGCTTAAAATACCCACCGGCCGGCCGGTGTTATTCACCACCACAGAAGATCCGACCCCTTTGTGTGCCATATCCAGGCTGACATCAGACACCTGATCCGTCATACGGCAGCAGTTCACCGGGTGGGCCATGATCTCCCCCACCCGTTTATTAAACAGAGGCAGTTCATGCTTTCCCACGAAGAGATCATTCTGCTCGGACTGGATCGTCTCGTAAAGCCGTCTCATCCGCTCAGCCAGAAGTGTTGTAAAAAACTCGGAAAAGTCAGGGTGGGTACGGATCAGTTCTTCAACAACATCACGCCCGACCCGGATACAGGTGAGGGGTTCTTTTGCCCGGGCGGATCCGGGATAACTCTGTCCGGAAAGCACCACGGTCTCTCCGAAAAACTCTCCGGATTTGCGGTATCCAACGATGGCTTCCTCACCCCGCTCAGAAGTCACCAGCAGTTCCACAAGACCGCTGACAATTACCAGAAGCGCATCCTGGCTGGGATCGTCCTGGCGGAAAACAAATCGGCCTGGCTCAAACGAAACCATTTCCAGCCGGTGAGCAACCGATTTGATATCTTCAGGCACCAACCGGCTAAACGGGTCGATCCGAAGCAGAAGTTCACATCCAGTGTCAGTATCCATACATGATATTGCGCATTCACTCCAAGCTATCTATCGCCACTGCAATTGCCGGATTCACAACGTCCGTGCATGGTGTTTGAGCAGCAGGGAGTTCCCCACCACGGACAGGGAGGAGAACCACATGGCGATGCTTGCCAGTTCAGGTTTAAACACCAGCCCGAACGCTGGAAACAATATACCGGCAGCCACCGGAATCATCAACACATTATAGAAAAAGGCCCAGAAAAAATTCTGCTTTATGGTTTTAACGGTTCGCTTTCCCAACCATACCGCCCGGTAAACATCAAACAGGCTGTTCTTGACCAGAACCACGTCTCCGGTTTCCTTGGCCACATCCGTTCCTGAGCCGATGGCAATACCGATGTCCGCCTGGGCCAGTGCAGGTGCATCGTTTATCCCGTCTCCGACCATACCGACCCGGTTTCCGGTTTCCTGCCATTTTTTAACAAATGAAATTTTGTCCTCAGGCATGACCCGTGCTTCAATATCGGTAATTCCAACCTGACTGCCCACATGGTCGGCCGCAGCCCGGGTGTCCCCGGAGAGCAGACCGGTGGCGATACCCTGGCGCTGAAGTGCCGTGATAGCTTCCCTGGAATCACTTTTGATCTCGTCGGAAAGGGCAATCACGCCCTGAACCATGCCTTCAAGCGCCACATAGATCAGGGTCTGCCCCTGTGCTTCAAGCTCAGCTGCCCTGGATTCAAGATCATCGGGTATGGCCTCATTGTCAAAAAACCGGATACTTCCGGCCTTTAAAGACTGTCCTTCCAACCGGCACTCAATTCCCAAACCGCTGCTTTCGATGGCTGATGTGGTCTCTTGAATCGAAATGCCTTTATCCGCAGCCGCTTTCACCACTGCACGGGCCAGGGGATGGGAGGAGTTGCTCTCCACAGCTGCAGCCAGGGCCAGAAAATCGTTTTGCCCGGAACCACGCTTTAAAGCATCTGAGGTGTACACACCCGTCACAGACGGGGTGCCATGGGTAATGGTACCGGTCTTATCAAACAGGATGCGATCCAGCCTGGAAATCTGTTCCAGGGCCGATCCACGCTTGAACAGGATCCCCCGGGTCAACCCCAGTCCCGTTCCCACCATGATTGCCGTGGGAGTAGCCAGCCCCAATGCGCAAGGGCATGCAATGACCAGGACCGCAATCATCCGCTCAAATGCAAACAGGAAACGGGAGTTGACCGTATCGCTCCCACTGTGAACAAACTCAAAGGGATCAATGATACCGTACCAGGCCGCGAATGCTCCCAGAGAGATCAGGACCACTATGGGTACAAACACGTTGGATACCTGGTCGGCCAGCCGCTGGATCGGCGCCTTGTCTGCCTGGGCATCCTCCACCAGTTTAATAATTCCTGACAGGACCGTATCTTTTCCAATACGGGTGGTCTCCACCACAATGGTTCCGGACTGATTAAGGGTGGCACCGGTGACCGGATCTCCCTCAATCTTGTCAACGGGAACAGGCTCCCCGGTGAGCATGGACTCATCCACGCTGGTGCTTCCGCTGAGGATCACACCATCCACCGGAATCTTCTCTCCGGCCAGTATCCTGACCCGGTCCCCCACCTCGATGTGGGCCACGGGCACCTCTTCCTCCCGGGTGTCTGTCATGCGCCTGGCCCTGTCCGGATTCAAGGCCAGAAGATTTTTCAACGCCTGGCTGGTCTTGCCTTTTGCATTGGCTTCCAGCATTTTCCCGATCAGGATAAAGGTGATCAGCATGGCGGAACTGTCAAAATAGAGCGGTTTGGAAGGATCCAGGAAAAACAGTGAGAACACGGAATAGAAATAGGCTGCAGATATGCCCAAAGAGACCAGCACATCCATGTTGGCCATTCGGTTCTTAACCGAGTAATATGCGCCCTCATAGAAGGCATATCCTGAAACGGCCTGCACCAGGCTGGCCATGACAAACATGACATAGGGCATGGCACTCATGGGCACGATACGGGTATGCATGATCACCATCATCGGCACCGTTATCCCCAGCGCAAACCAGAACCTGAACGCCTCTTTCCTGCCGGCCTGGTCGTCTGAAGACTGTTCAAGAGATGCGGAATAACCGGCCTGCGTCACCACACCCAGGACTGCCCGGTCATCCATCAGTGCGGGATCATAGGTGACAAATCCCTTTTCAAGGGGCAGGTTGATGGTGACCTTCTTAACGCCCTGGGTGCGGTTGAATGCCTTTTCAATGGCCATGGAACAGTTGGCGCAGGTCATTCCCTGAATATCGAAACTGACCTCACTGAGCGTTTCCGGCCCGGCTTCGTCCGACGTCCGGGCGGGTTGTGCATCATTGGTGCTTGATACAGATACCTGGCCGGGGATTTCTGACTCCTCCCCGTCACTTGTTTTTGCTGGAGGGGTCAGGCTGTACCCCTCCTCTATGATGATGTGCTCAAACCGGACCGGATCGACCGTACCCGGATCAAACATCACCTCTACCTCTTCTTTTTCAAATGAGGCCGCCGCGTGCTCAACACCGGGCTGGGCAACCAGGGCTTTGATCACGGCATTTTCACAATGGGTGCACATCATACCGTACACCTTTATATTCATGCTCTCGCTCATGTCAGCCTTTATCTGCAGCCGGATACCCCAGCTCGGTTACATCCTGGACGATTTCGCTGACATCTGTACGTTCATCGCATTCAAAGGTGGCCTCGTTTTTTGCCAAATCCACGTTAACCCCCTTTAAGTCGCCGCGGCCTTCAAGAAATTTCTTCACCCGTCCAACACAGTGCTGGCAGGTCATGCCTTCAATCCGTAATGTTTTTTCCATGGTCAATCTCCTGGTTTAATATCAACGACCGGTGAATTTAAAAACGGTATTGATGAGTTCATCGATCTTCTCCTGGCCCTGGCCCTTTTCAATGGCATGGGTGACGCAGGATTCCACGTGCCGTTTCATAATAATCTTTGCCACACCGTTCAGGGCTTTCTCAGCAGCCGTAATCTGGTTGACAATATCAATACAATATTTTTCACTTTCAACCATTTTACCGATACCGCGAATCTGGCCCTCGATTTTGCTCAGCCGGCTCAACGCCGCCTTTTTAACCGTTTCGTCAATCATCTGTATATCTTTCAATTGGTTTTATACCATACCCCCGTAGGGTATATTTCTCAGCATAATTTTGTCATCAATCCGGTATTTGTCAATCCTGTGAACCTTATTTTTTGGATTTTTGTTTCTGCGCCTGCCAACCGGAAAGGCGCTGTTTGACCGCCTGCTCATATCCCCGGTCTGTGGGATGATAAAACCGGTTGTTCTCAAGCGCTTGGGGAAGATAAGACTGGGGGACAAATCCGCCTTCATAATCATGGGCATACTTGTATCCCTTCCCGTAATCCATGGATTTCATCAATCCGGTGGGTGCGTTTCGGATATGCAGGGGCACGGGCTGATAACCGGTTTCCTGCACCTTGGTTTTTACCGCTTTATGCGCCATGTAGACTGAATTGCTCTTGGGTGCAGTTGCCAGGTAAACAGCGGCCTGAAAGATGGCATCGTCTCCTTCGGGATGTCCCAGAAAACGAAAGGCTTCCAAGGCATTCAGCGCCATGGTCAGTGCGCCGGGATCGGCCATGCCGATATCTTCCGTGGCAAACCGGACCATCCTTCTGAGCATGTAAAAGGGGTCATCCCCGGCTGTGAGCATCCGCTCCAGCCAGTAGATCGCGGCATCCGGGTCACTGCCCCGAAGACTTTTGATAAAGGCGGAAATCAGGTTGTAGTGTTCCTCACCCGCCTTATCGTGGAGCAAAGATTTTTTCAGAACAGCGGTTTCCACATGCTCGATGCCGATGACCTCCTGCTCCCTGAAATGTTCGAAGGCGGTCTCCAGGTTGGTCAGCGCGATCCTGGCATCACCGTCAGACAATGCGGCGATATGGGTCAGCGCATCCGTGGAAAATTTACTTTCCCCCTGGCCCAGGCCGGAATCCGGGTCGGTCAATGCACGCTTCAGTACCCGGATCATGTCCGATGGTGTCAAACCTTTGAGGGTAAACACCCGGCACCGGGATACCAGGGCCGGGATCACCTCAAAGGAGGGGTTCTCGGTGGTGGCACCGATCAGGGTGATCAGTCCGGTTTCCACATGATGCAGGAATGCATCCTGCTGGGCCTTATTAAACCGGTGGATTTCATCCACGAAGAGCAGGGTCCGCTTGCGGAACACCCGCCGCTGTTCTTTGGCCTTTTCAATCACCTCCCGGATATCTTTGACCCCTGAAAGAACAGCGGAAATCCTGCAGAAGAAAGATTGGGTTTCATTGGCGATGATACCTGCCAGGGTGGTCTTTCCGCATCCCGGCGGTCCCCAGAAAATCATGGAGAAGACCCGGTCGTCCGCGATGGCCCGCTCAAGAACGGTTCCCTTTCCGGTCACGTGATCCTGGCCGATCAGGTCATCCAGTGCCGACGGCCGCATCCGGTCGGCCAGCGGGGCATTCAGGGCAGCCTGCTCCTGGCTGCTGGTGTCAAAGATATCCATCTTAACCGTTCTGCTGATCCCGTAACTGTTTTTTCCGGCTCTGCTCTTTTCTTTGCTTTTCGCGTTTTTGGGTGATCCGCTTTTTCTTTTCTTTGATCCGTTCACTTTCCCGGGTTTTTGAAGAGAAATCGATTTTACCCGTTTTTTCCCTGAAATACAGTTTTATGGGTGTCTTTTCCAAGGGAATCATCTGCCGCAGCTGATTGACCAGAAACCGTTTATAGGAGAAGTGAACGGCAGATGGATAGTTGACAAAACAGACAAAGCAGGGCGGCCTGGACGCCACCTGGGTGGAGTAGTAAAATTTGATCCGCCGGCCCTTGTGCAGGGACGGCTCCTCCCGGTATACCGCATCTTCAATAATCCGGTTCAGTGTCCCGGTGTTGATCCGTGTACAATACTCATCATAAACCTTGAGCACCTCATCCAGTATGCGGTGGCATCGTTGGCCGGTCAGGGCGGAAATGGTCAGAACCGGTGCATAGGATAGGAATTTGGCTTTCATGCGCAGATTCTTGATGAACTCTTTCTGGTTTTTTTCCTCCTCGGAAAGCAGGTCCCATTTGTTGTAAAGGAATACAGCCCCGCACCCTCTTTTTTCTGCGTAGCCGGCCACATGGATATCCTGGTCCGTCACGCCCTCCTGGGAGTCGATGAGAATCAGGGCCACATCACAATCATCCAGGCTTTTGAGGGATTTGACGATGGAAAGCTTTTCAAGTTTTTCCCTGACCCGGCCTTTGCGCCGGATTCCGGCCGTATCCACCAGGACAAAGGTTTTGCCCTTATGTTCCACCCTCAATTCAATGGCATCCCTTGTGGTTCCTGCTTTCTCATTGACTACCACCCGGTTTTCACCAAACAGCTTGTTGGCCAGGGAGGATTTTCCCACATTGGGGCGCCCCACAATGGCGATACGGATGATGTTCTCGTCCGGCGCCTCTTCCGGTTCCATCGGGAGAAATCCATCAACCAGATCATCAAGAAACTCACCCACACCGATACCGTGCTCGGCAGACACC
This sequence comes from Desulfobacteraceae bacterium, assembly GCA_004796375.1. GTDB lineage: Bacteria > Desulfobacterota > Desulfobacteria > Desulfobacterales > Desulfobacteraceae > MADRE2. Next base: position 8,057 of record QZLA01000082.1, on the reverse strand, counting down.
TGGTAGAACTGATCCATGCCCAGGCTGTAGAACTCGGTCAGGTCATCCTCCTGCTTCGGGCTCTCCACCTTGTTCACCAGAAAATAGGTGGGTTTTTGCTCTTTTCTCAAAAAATCCGCCAGTTCCCGGTCATAGGGGTGTACCCCTGCCCGGCCGTCCAGGATAAATACCACGGCATCGGCCTCCCGAACAGCATGGGTGAGCTGCTCCTTGATCTGGGAGGCAAAATAATCATCATCAGCACTTAAAAAACCGCCGGTATCGATAATCATGAACTCCACATCATTCCACTGGGCAAGGGCATAGTGACGGTCCCGGGTTACGCCGGGGAAATCATCTACCAGGGCCTGGCGCGATCCTGCAATCCGGTTGAACAGGGTGGATTTTCCTACATTGGGCCGCCCAACCAGGGCAACAACTGGTTTCATTGATCCTGACGTCTCCTTTATCAAATACATTTCACAGGGTGAATTCCCCCTGTTTATGAAATTCAGTTACTATATCACAGATTTGGTTTTGCCGGACCATAAAAGTATACCAGCGGTCTGGCCCGGCCCGGAACCATGGATGGGGAATATGGATTATGGCCGGCTCCTGCCTGCAAGGGATGATGTCCGCAAGGACATCTATCTGTCACTTCAGCTAAACTGTAGAAATGGCACAGCTTCTTTATACTCTTCATTCATGTCCGGCAGTTCTCTGGGATCATCCGCCTCCCTAACCCACTGATACGCCTTGATCTTCACAGTATCCGAAGTCGGCAGAGAGCAGCTCTTTGACCTGGGAAACGGCCCTTCAGATGACTGGAACCGCGTCACGATAGCGTCATCCGGGGTATCTGAAATCTCCACTATATCCTCAACATAGATACACTGAATGGTTTCGAAAAGCGGTTCTTTCATTTCATTTTTAATATAGACAATCCGTTTTCGAAATTTCCTGAGTGCCATTTCAGGTGTATCCGCATTGACAATACATGTAAAATAGCCATGGCGCTCATTGTTGTTCTCCCCGGTCTCATCAAATGAAAAATGGCCTGAATACAACATATGATAACTCCTTGTGCAACGAATATAGGATTCGTGATTTTATGCATGCGTCAGCAGGTCTGGTTCCAAAACCTCATACATATGTATACTACATCCGATGTCATGATCCAGCAAATTCATGACACTGGATTAACTTTTGGGGGAATCATTGTCATTTTCCTGAAAAAAGGTGACAATATTTTCCACTTTCAGGGGTTATAGACATCAAAACCGATTGAAAAACAGCAGGAACACACGGATTTGGAAAAAGAACTGATACAGCGGGCTCAAAAAGGAAATACAATTGCTGCAGAACAGCTGTATGCCCGATACCACAACCGGATATTCAGCTACCTGTGGCGGATGACCCAAAACCGTCTACTTGCCGAGGATGCCGCTCAGGAAACGTTTTTCAAGGGGATCAAAGGACTAAAAAACTACCGCGAAAAAGGCACCTTTAAAAGTTGGCTTTTCAAGATCGCGTATAATGAGGGACTTCGCATCTTAAAAAAAGAGCGGAAATATTTCTGGCAGAAACCGGTGAATGAGAATGATAATGAAAACATAGAAGTACCCTGGCAATCAGACGGTTCCCCCATGAATCCCACCCCACTGTCAGATGATGTAATGATTGAAAAAGAACAGCAGCGGGCCATGGAAGCGGCGCTTGCCCGGTTGCCGGTCAAGGAACGCCAGGTGGTCGTACTTCGTATCCATGAAGGACTCTCTTTCCAGGAAATTTCAACCATCATGAACTGTTCGATCAATACGTCCCTGGGGCGGATGCACAATGCGGTCAGACGAATGAAAAAAATGATAAACAAGGGGGCCGGACAGCCATGAAATGCGCTCACAAACAGATCACCTTATACTGGAGTGGTGAACTTTCAGCCGAACAGATGGCCAAGGTCCGAGAACATCTCAGGGACTGCAAATACTGCGCACAATACCTGGATGAACTCCAGGCACTGGCATCGGATATCCAGGCGCTTCCTGAACTGGACCCTGGCAAAAACCTGGTTCTCAATGCTGTCAGGCAAATAGCGCCCGAAGCGCATCAACCGCCTGTCAGAAGGGTTGCGATTCTGGCTACCGTAACCGGGCTATTGCTGGTCGGCATTGCCGTGTGGACCTATTTACCAAGAAATACCCAACAGCTCCGGCCCTCTATCCTTCAGGCGGATGGCCGCTGGGGTGAGGACAGTAAAGAGGAGATTCGGATCGCTGCGGTAAAAAATCGGCTGCAGATATTAAAGAGACGACAGCACCTGACATTTCCTTCCCGGCCGGCACGGTTCCCCGGCATCGAGAAAGAGATCCATGGCATGCAACATAGAGTTTCCCGGATATCCACCTGTATGACAGAGAGATGTCCCAGAAGCTTCAGAGAAATATTAATTCACAAACGGAGGAAAGGATGATGAAAACCACTCGTTTTTGGCTATGCGTTCTATGTATAATGTGTCTATTCCAGGTCCAGGTTAGTGCCCAGGAAGACACACTCACCGGTGATCAGGTATTGGACTGGCTGAAAACCCGTGTTCCTCAGGCGCATACCGAGCTAATGGAACTGAAAAAGGACTCTCCGGATGAATTCACAGAGCAGATACATGATATTGGAGGGCAGATCGAATATATCGAATCCCTGCGTGAAACAAATCCTCAAATGGCTGACCAGCTGATTGCCGTTGAGAACATGGAATATAAATCCTGGGAAGTGGCCCAATCCATTGAGGAATCAAAGAATGAGGCCAAGCGAAACGAACTGGTAAAAGAGTTAAAACAGATCCTTGGCAAGATATTTGATATCCGTCAAAAGGAGCGCAGCCTTGAGATCAAAACGCTTCAGGAAGAAATCAGAAAGCTCCAGTCCATGGTGGAAAAAAGAAGTACCCTGAAAGAGGCGATCATTGAAAAACGAATCAGGGAGATGACCCACACATTTGACGAAACCATGGAATGGTGGTAACCCCCACCGCCTATTTTAACAGTCATTTAATTGTCATGGCCTATCGGTCAGTACCCATGATTCAAATCATGCTCAATCGTAATCCCGGGAAACACGGGCTGAAAATGTCTGTGTTTCCCGGGGATGATTCAATCTACAGCTTGAGTCCCTTGGGTCTGCGCTTCTTCTTGCGGCCTGAGCTGCTATCCTTGGCCGGAGCTGCTTCAAATTCAACATACTGCCATGATTGTTTCGGGTCACCCACAGCTACTGGAAATTTTTTACCGGGTGTGAGGTTACCGGAAAAAGAAATATGGGCAGTGATCTGTTTTGCACTGTTCACCTTGAAAGACTCGACCCGGATGACCTTTGTGTATGGACTTCTGACAAAAATCTGGGTCCCTTTTTTGAAATTCTGCCCTCTGATATCGACTTTTACCTTCTGACTCCCGGCGGCTACTTTTTGGGGGCTGAAACTTGAGACCGAGGCCTTTAGGGGGGCCACAATCTCAAGCATAGTTTCTGCGCGAACCAGCCCATTGTATTTCGGCAGGTCAATCCCGATGGTGTGTTTACCCACCTTTGCCGATGGCAGTACCGTCACTTTTGCCTGAAACAGCCGGCTTCCTTTGAATGAGAACTTATCTATCCTGATTAAGGGAGAGGCACTGAACACCTCCATATCCCTGGTAAAGTTGTATCCGGTAATACTGATCGGTACTGACATTCCGTTATTTTCAAGACGGCGTGGCGTGATTCCAGATATCTTGGGTTTACCGTCAAAATCACCTTTAACCGCATTTTTCTCGTAATCATCTTTGCTCAAGACGGGTTTAAAGACCTCAACCAGGGCCATATTTTTCTGGTCTCCTCTACCACTGTCCTCGCCGATATTACCGACAACTAAAACATATCTTCCCGGAGACGCATTGGTGGGTATCCTGACGCGTACGTTCAGGGTATCCGGTCTTTTATATTTATACTGCTCAACAAGATTGAGGCCGGAAAGCCCGTTTGATGCAGAATTGCTTAACCCTTTCTTTTTCCCGTTTGCAGAAAACATGTACACCTCGTGATCGGGTTTGAAAAACATCCCCTTCACGGTCAGCCAGACCGGGCTTCCGTCTGCTTCCAGCTTTTGCGGCTGGACCCTTGTAATAACCGGGTGGGCTTTTTTAACCTTCAGGTCGTAGGTGATTTTTTTACCGGATGCGGTCCCGATCTCAATGGGATACTCATCCGCCCTGGCCGATGCAGACACCTCTATTTTAGCTCTCAATTTGTTTGGGCCATAGAAGAGTGTATTATAAACCTTAACTTTATCTGATTTGGAAAAGACTTTTGTCTCTTGGGTGAAGTTCTTGCCAAGCACGGTTATCGGAACCGGGCCCTGCCCGGTATAGAGTGTTCCCGGGGTTACTGAGCTGATTTCCAAGGGGATCGGTTCAGCAACTACAAGAATATGAGATGTATTCCTGTACCCGTTTTTTTGCCCGATCTCCATTTTATATTTTCCAGGACCGGTTCCTGATGCGACAACCATTTCTGCACGGATTCTCCTGTCATTGTAAAAGGTAATTGAGTTTACCTTAATTTTTTTTGTTTCCGGAAACAACTTTATATCCTTGGTGAAGTGCTTTCCATCAACGGTAATCATGGCCGCTTTTCCATCAGCAACCAGCTTATCCGGGTAAAATGACCGGATTTCAGGTTTTGCTTTAATATAGTCGATGCGTTTACCGTTCTGGCATGCAAACTTATGATAGAGGGTACTGATTTCCCAACGGTTATACCGGTTGAAATTGCGGTATCTTTGTTTAAACCAGAGTTTATCAGAGTTTTTCACATCGCAGGAGAGTACCAGACTGTTTAGCACCAGGTACTCGATCTGCTTTTCATCTTTTATTTTGGAACAGATGTAGTTCTGCAAGTCCCGGAGTACCTTGCCCTTGCCTCCGTCTTTTTCAATGGCGTCATATTTTCTGTGAAAATCGTCCAATGCTTTTTCACAGGCCTCAACTTCCATGTCGGCCCAGTTTTTTTCATCGCATCCGGTTTTGGGACACTGGGTAGATCCGCGGTATGTCTTCGGGTATGAAGGTAAGGTCTTAGAGAACCTGCGGGTCTTTCCGTTCGTGTATTTTACGGTATACTTGATACTGGCAGACACCTCTTTGTCATCCACCCACTCTTTGGCCTTTGAATAGGCTGTTTTTGATTTCTTTGCCTCAGCCATACCCGGATAACCCAACAGGCAGATCATCATCATGATCATGGACAGGTGGAAAGCCGCTGTGCAATTATTTGCCGCATTAATATTAATTCTCCGTTTCTTTCTCATCAAAATTCTCCTCAACGTTAATTTGATCTTTCACTGAATAACTCCCACACTGTTTATATGTGTCACCAGATTAAAAAACGGTTCACACGCTTAGGTTAGAATTTGGTTACGATTGAGTTATGTGTTTATTCAACACAGTTGGTGCAGAAAAGAAAAACCCTGAAAGAGGCGATCATTGAAAAACGAATCAGGGAGATGAGCCACACATTTGACGAAACCATGGAATGGTGGTACCCCCCACCACCTATTTTAACAGTACTCTAACATATCTCCATTATACTCGCTGTGTCCTTTTTGTTTTTGATTGCAGACGGGGTGTTTCCAAAGATTGTATCATTATTCATGGGGGGATCATGTTAAGTCGTTTCATTAGCTGCCGGTGCGCTCAGGTAAATGTCTTGCTAATTGCTATGCTGGCACTGTTTGTATTGGATACCGGAGCTGTATCGGCAAAAAAGATCGGGAGAAAAATTTCCAAACACAATTGGTCCGTATCAGTAACCAAAAAATCACCCTCATCCCCGGGAAAACTGGACTATGGTGACAAAGTCACGATCACATTCAAATACAACGCCAAAAAACCGGTGTACATCACCGTACGGCCCTACTCTAAAGGCAAACCCTCAAAACATTACTCGGCCCACCCCATGACACTTCACGGGGCAGGAAAGGGCCGCGGATCAGGTTATTTTACCATCAACAGGGGCATCACCCTGGTCGATGCCGTCTGGATAAAGATGTATGACAAAGCCTCTCGGCAGGAGGTTTACGCCAAGAAGTTCACGGTGGAATACATGTTCCCCAAAGCGTTGAAAGGCAAGGTTGACAAGCCGCTGGTAGCTGATGTAGACCGAAGCGGTGTAATAGTGAACCAGGACCGCAGCGGCGTAATTATTAACACGGATCGCAGCGGTGTGCTTACTGATCCGCCAAAGGGTTCAACAGTCAAGACACCCAAGCGGATTGTTCTCACCATGAACGAGTCCTCCCTGGTGTATATGATTTCACAACAATCCCTCCAGGTGATTTCCCAAGGCAATGTTCTTTCCTATGGCAGGGACTGGGAGGTAAAACAGGTGAGATCGTATCTGTATCACATCAAGAATAAAAGATGGGGGTCACGTTTCTGGCAGGTCAACACAGCACGCCGCGAGGTGCTTCAGATCAACGGCGGTGTATTCGGCAAAGTGAGCAGAGGCAAGAGCCAGGCCAAACTCTCTATTAAAGTAGATACCCCAAAGGACCGTTTCATCCTGAGACTGCCGGAAACCAAACTGGTATATCGGACTGCCTACAGGAGTCTGAAAGTGACCAGCCTCGGACTGGTGCTTACCGACGGAAGTGACTGGACAACGTGCAGGCGTTCAGGGCAGATCTTTCACCTGAAACAAAACCGGTGGAAAAAGTTTTTCTGGAAGGTGGACATTCTGAGTAAAACCGTGAGGCGGATCCGGGAAAGCACATTCTGTAAAACCACAAGCGGAAGTGGCACACGAATCAATGTCAGCATTAACGCGGTATATTGACAAAATGGCCCCGGATATCCTCAACAATCTGAGATGGGACATGGACTATCGGTCAGTATCTATAATTTAAGATTTTTCGGCCGCCTTTTTTTCTTTTTGAAAGCCCCGAAGACGTCCGTAAAAACAGGTTTTGTCGTGTCCACCATCTTTTTTTGTTTAAGTTCAACAATATTCATTCCCAATCCCCGGTCCTTTTCAAAAAGCATGTGACAATGCCACTTTTCTGCAGTTGCCGGGTCATATCCCTTTGCATTGAACTTAAGTGTCACAGTACCACTGTACGCGCCGTTCTTAAGGGGAACCCTGGTATACCCGGAACCCATGAAATGTTTGGAGCCCGGGACATATACACCGCAGTGACAGTATAGTTTCTTAATTTGGGGATGCATGTTTTTCACTTTCACCGGTATGTTGAATGTGAAATCCTCTGCAGATGATGCTGTCGCTGTAGACAATATGAATGCGATAATCAGGGCAGCGTTTCTTGCTTTGGTATATACCTGGTTTTTCATTTTTCTCACCTTATAATGTGGGTTATGACTACTTTGATGTCCCAGTAACAGTAAATGATTTCACTGTCACAACACATGGTTTGGAATCGGTGTTAAACGCTTTACCGGTCACGGAAAACAGCGGGGTTTTGATTACCTTTGGCACAAACCCGGTTGATGCGCCTGTATTTGAACCCGTAACCGTAAAGGTTGGTGTGGAAACCACACTTGGCTTGAATTTGTCCGGACTGTTCACGGCAGTTCCCGTTAAAGTAAATTGCTTGGTCGTAATCACTTGACCCGTTGATCCTGCGGAGGGCTTTGCGCGCTGTTTTCCGTCACAGATTGCCGGCTTAATTGCCAAGCAGACAATCAATACAACACTGCAAAACACCAATAACGGATCTTTCATAGGTCTAAATTCCTTCATTATAGAACCTGCCTCTCCAATAGGTTTCCCCGGGAAGTGTTCTCATTGCACTTTATTTTCGGGGTTTGATGGTGAAATAACTGCTTTTGGCAATGTATTGAAGTGTGGGATGCCTCACAACAATGCGGCAGTCATTTCTTTGCTCCCGGAAGGGTACAGACACCTGCCAGTAATATTGGCCATTGTTTTGAACAGTCGCCAGGTGTTGCTGTTTGCTGCCCCCTTGCCAGGTCAAAAGCAGTTTCACCTGGTCGCTGGGAGATACGCTTTTCTCCCAGGCAATACGGAGTTTT
>QZLA01000011.1 GCA_004796375.1 Desulfobacteraceae bacterium | reverse complement strand
GGTAAGGGTGAAACGGTGCGGTAAGAGCGCACCAGTTTCCCGGGTGACCGGGAAAGCTAGGTAAACCCCGTCCGGTGCAAGACCAAATAGGGAAACGATTGAGGGTGGTCCGTCCGATGTTTCCGGGTAGGTCGCTTGAGGTACATGGCAACATGTATCCCAGATGAATGGTCGTTGACCCGCAGCCGGGTAACCGGCCCGGGTAACAGAATTCGGCTTACTGGCTGGTCAGGCCTTATTTATTTTTGGAATTCGAGCAGGACGGATTGTGCATCAATGAATTTTATCTGTGACATCTCTTTCAAGGAAAAGATCAATATCTTTTCCTTTGAATATTTAAAATGCATCAAATTTATCATTGGGCTGGAAACCGATGATTATGTGTTCACTAAAAAGCTATACTCAAAACTGATCACCACATCCTACATTGTCGAGGACTTTCTCGATTTCCACGGCGCCAAAAAAAATAAAGAGTGGGTGTTTTACAGGGAACTCAGTGCCATGGTCCGCCACCTGTCCTTGGCCGGATACTCCCAGCGCCATATTCTCAACCGTTTCAATTTTTATGATTTCGGTACGACTACCACTGATTATTTTAAGCCGGATGCTTTTGATACCTTAAAGATGCTGCAGGATTCCTTGAAGGTTGCGGCACCTGTCATTCTTGAAGAAGCTCGCCGCCTGGACATCAAACTCCCGGATAAGGGATATGACCTGTCCTATTTTCCAGGGATTTCATCTTCCCAGCTCCTGGATCACAATATTGATGATTTTAATGCCAGGGATCAGCAGCGGGAAAATTTAACCCGTATATCCAGCGAGTTTCTTGAGATTGTAAAGGATTTTGAGCAGTTTGCCTTCTACGAACGCTACGATATTCAAAAGATCAAAACCCTGGTGCCCGCCAAAATCAATGAGGTGACCATCAGACGGTTTGAGATGCTGATCCATAATCTCCAGTCTTCGTTTGACTCATATGTGGTCAATACCCAATCCTCACCTGAAAATCAGATGTTGGAGCAGCTTCGAAGTCATTTTTCCATCGTGTTTCATATCCTCCAGGTGATGGGCCGCCTGCTTCATTTTTATGAGCGTCACCTGCATGACATTGGATTCAAGGATGTTTACAAGGTGGTGGGTGAGTCGCTGACCAACCTGATCGACCCGGATATCCTGCTGGACCGTGCAGTGAATTTCTGTTTGTTTTTTGCCTGGAAGTTCCTGTCCAGCGGAAAAGAGCTGGCCTTTCGAATCCTCAATGAGAATATGGAAACCTCGGTCATCGAGGTTGGTATTCCAAAAGAGAGAGGGTTTCACAGCCGGCCCAGCCTGCTGGTGGCAAAAATTGTCCAGCACTACGGCGGAGAGGTAAAGATGCATGTCAATGAGGCTGTTTTTGATGCATCCAGTGTCCTCGATATCCAGTGGGCCGGTGGGAAAATCAATAAAGAGCAGATCGAGCGCGTCGTGTTCAAAGGGGATTCCCGCTCACTTGCCGATCTTGAAATACTGGCCAGTGTGAACTACGGTGAAGACCATATGGGGAAAGGCATCCCGCTGCCCAGCGAACTGTCATACCTGTCCTGATGACACCATCCTGCCGCATATTTGCCATTATTGTTGCCGGCGGCCGCGGACTGAGAATGAAGGCGGACCGACCCAAGCAGTTCCTCGAACTCAATGGGGAGCCGATTCTGACCCGCACCATCCGGGTATTTACTCAATCCGGCATCGTAGATGAGGTGGTTCTGGTTCTGCCTTCGGATGAAATGGACTACTGCAGTGAACATGTCCTGACACCTTTCGGGCTCGACCCAGAGGTTCACCTGGTAAACGGCGGGGTGCTGCGGCAGGATTCGGTGAAAAACGGCCTGGAGTTCATCAGAACGCAATTTGACAGCCCTGGAAATGATGTGGTGATGATCCATGACGGGGTACGCCCACTGGTGACCGATAGAATACTTGAACGCGGTATTGAAGCGGTGCAGGAGACCGGTGCTGCGATTCCGGCCATTCCGGTGGCAGAAACCGTCAAACGCAGCAGCCGTGATCAATGCGTTCTTGAAACCATTGACCGTCAATCGTTATATCTTGCCCAGACACCCCAGGTG
>QZLA01000336.1 GCA_004796375.1 Desulfobacteraceae bacterium | reverse complement strand
GTCATCCGGAACTGTTCGTGCGATAACGGCTGCCCGGCGTGTGTCCATTCGCCCAAGTGCGGATCTGGAAACCGGCCCATTGATAAAGCGTCCAGCCTGAGGATACTTGATCTGATCATGCATGGCGGCCCGTCTCATCAAATAGAGGTCCCTCAGACCCCTGTTCAGCCGGTCATGGAGGTGCGCAGCGAATACGCTGTGTTAACGGATAACCAGAATCAAGCCATGCGGTTTGGTGTCCTGGACATTGAAACACGAAAATCTGCAGCTGACGTCGGGGGGTGGCAAAATGCTCATAAAATGGAAATGAGCTGCGCTGTTCTTTACGACTCAGCGGCTGATTCGTTTATCACCTATCTTCAGGAAGATATGGACACCCTGGTGTCAGACCTTCAGGAATATGACCTGATCATCGGGTTCAATATTGTCCGGTTTGATTACAAGGTCCTGTCCGGACTGAGCCGGTTCAAATTCAGTACACTGCCGACCCTGGATCTTCTGCTCAAGGTGCATGAGCGGCTCGGATACCGGCTCTCCCTGGACCATCTGGCACAGAACACCCTGGGAGCCCAGAAAAGTGCAGACGGGCTCCAGGCCCTGGAGTGGTGGAAGGAGGGCAAGCTTGATCTCATTATCGAATACTGCACCCAGGATGTCCGGGTGACCCGGGACCTCTACCTTTTCGGAAAAAAGAATCAATACCTGCTCTTTAAAAACAAGGCCGGAATGAAGGTCAGGGTACCCGTCAACTGGTAATCTGCCCGGATTGTCCTCGATGCTGCTTCCCATTTTACTTGATTAATTGTTAGGAATTTGTTAGACGAACCAGGATTTTAGGCGGGGAAGCCTGTTGGAATTCAGTCTGGCACCCGTTGTAGTGTAAAGTTTTTGATTTTTAAGAAAGGACCATTGATGAATCTGTTGTTCCGTGTCATCGTGACACTCCTTCTGATCCTCAGTGCTGTATCCAAAGGACTGGCTGAAGATAAGGCGTATGTGGGATCCCTGTCCTGCAGGGAGTGCCATGAACAAGAATATAACCGGTTTGTTAAGTATTCGAAAAAAGCATCTTCTTACAAAAGCATACAGAAGATGGAAACCAAACTGACACAGCAGGAGTTCACCTCCTGTTTTGAATGTCACACCACAGGATACGGTGAAAAAGGGGGCTTTGTTTCGGTTGCCAGAACCCCTGAACTCAAAGATGCGGGCTGTGAGGTGTGTCATGGGCCCGGCAGTCTCCATGTGGAAACCGAAGATCCTGACGAGATTATCGGGCGGGTTGACCAGGAAAGCTGCCAGGCATGTCACAGCAGTGACCGTATCGAAGTATTTGATTTCAAACCCTTGCTGTTTGGCGGCGCACATTAGTCTGCACACGCAAAATTCTGAATGATAGGTGAGTCTTGAAAAAATTTATCAATGCCATGAAAAGGCGCCTATGGCTGAAAATTCTAATTCCTGTATCATTGATTGTATTTCTGGTTGTGGCACTGACCACATGGCTGAATATCATCATGCAGGAAAAATCCGGTAAAGCACAACTGGATTCTCAGAACCTGACACTGATCCATACCATTGAAGGCAGCATGTTTGATGCGCTGTCCATCGGGGATAACGATACGGTCAGGGGTCAGTTCCAGCGGATTCACGAGCAATTGAAAAACGTTAAGGTGTTTGTCTATGACTTTAACGGCGTGATCTCTTTTTCCACAGACACTGCCAGTGTGGGCCGGAATATTGAAAACGTTGTGACAGGCCCGGGCCTTGACACCATTTCAAGGATGGTTGACAGTGGTGACATCCCGGCAAACTCTGAGTCAATCAAACTGGAGAACAACTCATTTATATATGACAGCCGGCCCATTAAAAACGAAGCCAAATGTTTTCATTGCCATGGTGCCTCAAGGAAGATTCTTGGCGGTATCTCCGTTTTTTCAGCTGCAGATGAACTGGAGGCCAATATTGTTAATGGCAGGCGGGTCAATATCCTGGTCGGGGTGGTCGGGTTATGCCTGATCATATTTTTTGTCTGGGCGTTTTTTCATTTCTTTGTCAATAGCCGGATCCGGCAGATACTTGAGGCGATGTCCAGATTACGTCAAGGCGACTTTACCATTGAGATGACGGTCCCTGCCGGAGATGAGATGAATCATATTCTCGCCCGGATCAATATGGTGAGCCGGGACCTCAGAGAGGCCCTCGTGCAGGTCAAAACCAACAGTGATGAGATTTCAAAAGCAGCCCTTGACCTGGATACCATCTCCGGACGCTTGTCTGATGCCTCCACCAAAACATCTGAAAATACCACCGGCGTATCTGCAGCCGCTCAGCAGATGAGTAGCGGTAACAAGGATGTGGCCCGCTCCATGGAGCAGTCGTCACTGTCGTTGAATACCATTGCATCCGCTGTTGAAGAGATGAGTGCCACCGTGCTTGAGATTGCTGAAAATGTAAGTTCAAGCAAAGAGTTGACACAAACCGTTGTTCATGATTTCCACGATATTGAAAAGGTGGTTGATCAGCTTGGACTAGGGGCAGAACAGGTAGACGGGGTTACAGATGAGATCCGGTCGATTTCTGAACAGGTCAGCATGCTGGCTTTAAACGCAAAGATTGAAGCAGCAAGGGCCGGAGATGCCGGTAAAGGATTTGCAGTGGTGGCCGAAGAGATCACCAGCCTGGCTGTTGACACGGCCAATGCGACCATTGATGCGGATGAAAAGCTTTTGCGGATGAAGCAGATGACGAAAGATACCATCTCACGGGTGCAGGCCATGGCCAAACATATCCTGGATTCGGATGAAGCCATGACCGGAATTTCTGCGGCAATTGAAGAGCAGAACACCACGATACAAGAGATTTCAAAGAATATCAGTTCGGTATCCAGTGATATGGATCAGGTCAATGACGCTGTGAGCCAGGGGGTCTTGGCTGCAGAGGAGATCGCACATAGTATGGCATCGGTTGAGCAGGACTCCCAGGGCGTTGAACGGGACAGCACCACCCTTAAACAGAGTGCGGATACCCTTTATCAAATGGCCCATGATTTCGAGAAGCTCATGGAGCGGTTCAAGGTATAGATCTGCTTAATCGTGCGTATTCATGATCTGGTTGACTTCGGACAGGATCTGCTCCAGCACGGGCCCGGCTTTTTCAAATATACGGATATCGCTCACGGCATCATAGGGTGTTTCAGACAGGTTCAGGATGACGAGGAATCCGCCGGCATTTTTAGCATACTCAGGCATGAGGGCGGCCGGTTGGACCACCAGGGTTGAACCGACCACCATGAACAGGTCGCTTGAGGCTGAAATCCGTGCGGCATTCTCTGTTTTCTCCATGGGCATGGCCTGGCCGAATGAGATGGTATCGGGTTTGAGATGACCCCCACAGGTGCAATCCGGTGCCGGGTCACCATCAAGGATCATGACTTCGGCATCTTCCCATGACACCAGTTGTGAACAGGACATGCAGCGGACCCGCCGCGTATTGCCGTGAAGCTCTATGACCTTATCTCCAGGGATGCCTGAGGCCTGGTGCAGGCCGTCAATATTCTGCGTGATTACGGTATGGACCAGTCCCATCTCAAACATTGAGGCAATGGCATTATGCCCGGCGTTGGGACGGGAGTGCTTCAGGCTTTTCTCCATCTCCATACGCTGGTTCCAGTATCGGATCCGGTCTTCTCGGGATGACATGAACTCGTCAAAATAAACCGGTTTGAATTTATCCCATATTCCGCCCTGGCTCCGGTAATCGGGAATTCCGGATTCCGTGGAAATCCCGGCACCGGTGAATACGGTGAACTGTTTTGACGTGCATATCCTTTGAGCAATTTTTTTCACCTGTGCATCCATAACAGCCTCCTTCACGCCTTGGATGGTTGATGGTGTTTAATTATCCGCCGGTAAAGCACGGATATCTCCTTTATTCTGAATAATGTGGCCAAAAGGGATAAGAGTGTAATAAAAGCGGTTGATATGATTATACAGACTGCAATGGCCTGGATCAATCCCATATCTCCTTGTTTCCAACCAAACAGCGTATACAGGAATTTAACCAGTGGATAGGTTGCTGCCGCTGTCAGCAGGCTGACGATGGATATTTTAATCAGGGAGAGGTATACCGACCGCTTTTCAAGATTGCGGCTTTTTCGATTCCAGAGCTCGAACAGGAGCAGGGTCTGAAGACAGGTACAGATCGAAATTCCCAAGGCCAGCCCTTTGGCACCCCAATACCGGGTGAACAGAACATACACCGGCAGGGATGCCAGGACCGTCATCGTACCGACAATGGCTGGAAACCAGGTGTTCTGCAGGGCAAAATATCCCCGGGTAACAATGGTTTGACAGGTAAAAGCCACGGTGCCGATCATAAGGAATGGAAGTACATCGGCAGCCATTTGTGTCGATCGGGCATCAAATGCCCCGCGCTGGAACAGGATAAACACGATTTCAAACCGCAAAATACAAAACAGCAGTGAAAAAGGGATCACCAGAAACAGCATCCTGATGGTCTGGTTGAGCAGCCGGTTGAGTTCATCGATTTGCTGCCTGGCGGCCAACTGGGCCATGAACGGATATGTGGCGGTTCCGACGGCCTGGCCGAACAGGCCGACAAGGATGGCCATGATCCTGAAGTCATATCCCAAAACAGCAATACTGCCCGGGTCCAGGTAGGAGCCGAAAAATTTGAAGATAAATTCTGAGGAGAAGGTCATGGTCAACCCAAGCATAAAGGGCAGGGTGATCAGAACATAGCGTCTGAAATCGGGATGCGTGACACTGAATACCAGGCGGTAGACCATACCGGCTTTGCGGGCGCCCGCAAGCTGGATAAAAAAATTACCAGCGCATGCACCCAGAAGAACACCCCAGGCAAAGCCTTCCATGCCCAGCCATGAACCAAGACTGAGTCCCCCTATGATGATGCCGAGATTGTAAACAAGCGGGGCCATGGCCGGGATAAAGAACTGTTTTTTTGCAAACTGGACCGCCATGAAAAGCCCGCCGCAGAAGAAAAAAAACTGGGCCGGCAGGATGATACGGGTCATCCGAACCGCTAGTTTGAAGGTGCGTTCATCTTCAATACCGGGAGCAATGGCGGCAACCAGTGACGGTGTAAACATCATGCAGATCACAATGGATGCAATAAGAAGGGCGCCAAAGGTGTTGAGAATAATGGAGAAGATCTGCCAACCGTTTGATTCATCCTTTTTGGATAGATAGGCCGCAAAAATGGGGATAAAGGTGATGGATAAAAATCCGCTGGCCAGGACATGGTTGAGAATGTCAGGGATGATAAAGGCGATCTGATAGGCATCCACATCCCCGGAGGTCCCGCCGATGGGTGCGATGGCCATCTCCCTGAACAGCCCGATGACCCGGCTTAAGAAAACAGATCCCATCATTATCAGGGAGGCCATGCCGATATTTTTTCCCAAGGTGTCGCGGTTCATGATAGGTGCTGGATTATCACAATGCCGGGGATATTTAAAGGGAATCTGTTTATAAAATTAATTGACGTATCAAAGGACCGCATTTATAGTAGGCCAGATAAAATAACTGAACCCAAAAGGAAGGCATATGCTTACACGAATCGGAGTTGGCGCATGGATCATGGCCGCGACCATAGTGGTGTTTAAAGGGATCACCAAATTGATGGAAAAAGATATGTTCTGGACCGATTTCACCCTATCTACCCTGTTCGGTGATTTTACGGAGCGGATCATTGATGCATTCCCTGCCGGATGGTTCCAGCGCAATGTTGACATCCTGATGTATGATATTGAAATTTATATTCTTTTGATCGGATTGGGTATTGTGTTGTTCATTATCGGTGCATTCAAAAAGGTTTGATTAGAACCTGCATGCGGTTTACCCATCTCAGACAATGCCTGTCATGGCTTGAAAACCAAAATGAATTGATCCGGATTCCTTTTGAAGTGGATCCGGATCAGGAAATGGCACAAATTACGCTCAGGGTGTTTGAAGCGGGCGGGCCTGCCCTGCTTTTTGAACGGGTCAAGAACAGCCCCTTTCAAGCGGTTTCCAACCTCTACGGCACCTATGACCGGTGCTTGAAAATTTTCCAGCCCCAGATCGACCAGATCAAGCACCTGGTGGACCTGCGTTCTGACCCTGTCAAGGGTATCCGGCACCCGAACCGCGGATTCAGTGCGCTCAAGGCACTGGTCCATGCCCTGCCCATCAGGCAGCGGCAGGCACCGGTCATGGCATCGACCACCCGGGTGAATCAACTCCCCCAGGTGCGATGCTGGCCAGGGGATGGTGGTGCATTTATCCTCCTTCCCCAGGTATGCAGCCAGGATCCGCACAAGAAGGGTGTGCTTCGTTCCAATCTGGGGATGTACCGGATCCAGATCTCGGGTAACGACTATCAGGCCAACCAGGAGATCGGTCTGCATTACCAGATTCACAGGGGAATTGCCGATCACCATAAAAAAGCGTTGGAAATGGGTGAGCCCCTGAAAGTATCCATCTTTATCGGCGGGCCCCCGTCCCATGCCCTGGCTGCAGTGATGCCTCTGCCTGAAGGTGTTCCCGAGCTTGCGTTTGCCGGTGCGCTGAGCGGGTACAATTTCAGGTACCTGGTGAATAACGGCTACATTATTTCTGCTGATGCAGATTTCTGTATTACCGGAACGATTGTTGCGGACCAGACCAAGCCCGAAGGTCCGTTCGGCGATCACCTGGGTTATTATTCCAATGTCCATGAGTTCCCCTTCTTAAAAATCGACCGGGTGTATCACAGAAAAAACCCTGTATTGCCATTCACGGTTGTGGGACGGCCGCCGCAGGAAGATTCCAATTTCGGCCGTTTGATCCACGAGATGACCCGCCAGGCCGTGTCCGATACCATACCGGGTGTGGTTAGCGTGAATGCTGTGGATGACGCCGGGGTCCACCCCCTGCTGCTGGTCAAGGCCCATGAGCGTTATGTCCCGTTTGAGGAGAGAAGACCGCAGGAAATCCTGACAACGGCCATGGCTGTTTTAGGCACTGGGCAGCTGTCGCTGGCCAAATATCTATTCATCTGTGCCCATGAGGATAACCCTGAACTGAATGTCGGACAGGAACAGGATGTGTTCATTCACATACTCGAACGTCTGGATTTACAGACCGGCCTGCATTTTATCACTCAAACCACCATGGATACGCTGGACTACTCCCATGACGGGCTCAACCGAGGGTCCAAACTGATCATCGCTGCAGCGGGTCAGCCCAGACGGTCCCTTGGCCGTCAAATAGACGCGGCGTTTACGGTCCCTGAATCCTTTGACAAGCCCGATATGGCTGCACCCGGTATCATCGTGGTCGAGGGTCCACGGTTTTCAGACTATCACAATACTGCCGATGAAATGGGAGCGTTTTGCCGGCATCTGGCCTGTCAGCCCGGGATAGACGGATTTCCCCTGGTCGTGGTGGTGGATGATTCCGGGTTTGCATCACGAACGTTCTCAAACTTTCTGTGGGTAACATTTACCCGATCCAACCCGTCCCACGACATTTACGGCCCGGATGAACAGGTTATTTTCAAACACTGGCAGTGTGGTAACCCGCTTGTGATTGACGCCAGGGTCAAACCCTTTCATGCCGGGGTGCTGGAACCAGACCCTGAAGTAAAAAAACGGGTTGATGCGTTGGGTGCGAAAGGTGGTCCCCTAAACGGGATTATTTAAGTGGGATTCAGAGCCGGGTGTTACCGGCAGATCGGTTTTCTACAGTCCGAATTCCTTATTACAGTGCTCACACGATGATTTACTCTGTATGGTTTTACACTGAAGGCATTTATCGAATATAAAGCGGTCCTGGGCGTGGATATACTGACACTCCGGACACTGCCACTTGGTTTTCATGGCTACGGCTTTCTGGCAGTAGGGGCAGGGCATCTGCCGCTTGCGAAGCATCAGATACCAGATCCCGAAAAGGATCATCCAGGGTCCGATGAGCTTGAACTGGACGGTTTCTGAAAAATTAGAAAACTCCTGGGGTGCAGTCAGAACAACATACAGCAGGAATGCAATGGCCGTAATGGCCAGCAGTTTGAATTTAAAGTGGATGTTCATACTTTTTTCAGGCTGTTCCATCATCGTCACGATCACCTCCCTTTTCCGGTTGACTTGATTCAAGCCTATAATGTTTAAACAGGAATGAAAAGGGGTTAAATAAAAAAATGGTTGATTATTGGACCTGACCCGTTTATGTTTCGGGACTAAATTGATATTGGAGCCGACATGTTCAAAAAACTCAAATGGATTATCTATACCAAACCATTTATTGCAGTTGTTTATGTACTGGTCAAGCTGTACATTGCCACGTTCAGGAGCAAAACCCTGAATATCGAGGCTATTCAACCCTTGCTGGACCAGGGTAAGAAAATTATTTTTGTCGGCTGGCACCAGCAGTTTTTTACCGCCATCAACCATTTCGGCATGTATCGGGATTATGAACCCATCCTGATGATCAGCCAGAGCCGGGATGGTGAACTGATATCCAATGTGGCGCATTGGGAGGGGTGGACAACGGCCAGGGGGTCATCTACAAGAGGCGGTAAAAATGCATTGGCCCAGATCATTGACCACTTGAAGACCCGCCAGTTGGCCGCGCATATCCTCGATGGTCCCCAAGGTCCCATCGGACGGGTTAAACCGGGTGCGGTTAAACTGGCCCAAGAAACCGGGGCCCTGGTGATTCCTTGCCATTACAAAGCAGAAAATGCCTGGTATTTTAATTCCTGGGACCAGTTCATGGTACCCAAGCCATTCTCCAAAACAATGCTGGTATATGGCGAACCCCTGGAAATTGAGAAAACAGATACACCGCAGGCGTTTGAAACCCAACGGTTGAAGATAGAAGACGCCCTGCTGGACAAGCTTATTCTGAAACATCCAGTTCGACAGTAACGGTCGTACCTTCACCTTTGGTACTTTCCACAGTGATTCTGCCGTTGTGGTCGGATATGGCGTGTCGGACATAGGTGAGTCCCAAGCCTGCGGTGCCGCAATCTTGAAGATTCGAACCGGCAGTGAACAGTGTTTCTTGTTCTGATTGGGAGATGCCATGGCCCAGGTCACTGAAATTGATCAGGATGGAATCGGCTTCAGCCATGGAGGCAACAGATATGATCCCCTTTCCTTCAAGGGCCTTATACGAATTTTTCAAAATCTCGTAAAACGCCTGCTCAAGTGTGCAGACAGCCGCTGGGATATGGGGCAGGGCAGCCAGATCCATCTGTATATCAATACCGTTTCCAAAACTTTTCTCTGCCTTTTTTACGGCAGATTTAATCATCCGGTTGATATCGGTTTTTTCTTTACTTTCGTTTTTAATACCCAGAAAGCGCTTCATTTCAGAAACCGTATCAAAAATGGATTCAATACCATTGGAAGACTCCTGTATGATTTCAGGATAGTGCCGGAGCAGCTGTTCAAGATCCAGGCGATCTTGAATGTCACGGATAGCGTTCAATGCGCCATCAGTCGCGGACAACCGTTCGCCCTCTTTTTCTGAGTGTTCTGCCAGAATCTGGCCCAGGGTTTCGTATTTCTTTAACAGATCTGTCAGATCTGTCCGGTACCGGTTAATGATATTCAGGTTGGATTGAAGCTGGGTATTTGATGATTCTATCCGGTCAGCAGAGACGGAAGATATCATGGAGATGTCGTTGGAAATGTCTAACCGGATCTGGAAGTCGTCGATCTGCAGTTGTGCATGATTTAAATTGTCTAAGGCGTTTTTAAGCGCTTCACTTTTACTTTCGATTCGCTTCTCCAGCGTTTTGTTGTGTTTCTTCAGCTTGGATTCAGCGACGATGCGCTTTGCGATTTCCTGGTTGAGACGATCGTTCTTTTTAACGATTTCCCGGGTCTTGTTTTCAAGCTCCACCAGATGGTTGTAGGATCTTAAGGCGGTGGTAATGGTTGTAAACAGCTTTTGAGTCGTCAACTCGGTTTTCTCTTTATAATCATTGATATCATAACTCAGGATAATCTCTCTTTCCGGCGCCTTGCCCGGCTGACCGGTTCTGAGAATGATTCTGATCTTGTCGTTGTTCAGGTCCTCGCGAATAAACCGGGCGACTTCCAGACCTGCATCCGTGGTTTCCATGACGACATCCAGAAGCACACAGGCAATATCCGGATGCTGTTCAAGAAGGGTTTTCGCTTCAGCACCGGAGTAGGCAGACAGAAAACAAAGCGACGCACCTTTGAATTGATAATCCTCCAGAACCAGCCGGGTCATGGTATGGATCTCTTTTTCATCGTCAACGATCAACAGTTTCTTTTCGTTTGCCGTGTCCGATTCTCTGTCTTGGGTCTCTTCACGGGCAAATGATACAAGATCATCGACCGTCTTTTTATCGTCGTTAGTCATGGTGTCTCCGGTAATCATATCAGGCGGATATGATTAAGATTAATGGTTCGATATTCAAATGTCAAACCGCAATACTGAAAAAGTCAGCCAATCGAATTTATAGGGGTAAAACGAGTCTCATCCGGTTATTTTCGATTTCAATGGTTGTTTTGGAATAGGTCAGCTTATTAATGATTTTACCATCCTTGAAATGAAAAATATCTGCCCCTTTTCTGACTTCATTTTTTCTTTCATACCCGGGTTCCATGGAAGGCCATTCCAGAATCCACCGGTACAACACTTTCTGAAGTTGTTCATCAATAAAGGTTTCCTCTTCGATAAACCTGAAATCCCCATGATTCTTAAACCAGGGTTCCCATGCCCTGAACAGTTCCTTTTTACCCTTGATATAAGCGCCGGTCCAGTTTTCAAAAAAGATATCGTCGTGGAACAGCTGCATTACCCGGTTCAGATCATGTTTCTCCCACGCATCGTTCCATTGAACCAATGCATCCTTGATCTGCTTTCTCGACAGTTTCATAAGACCTCCTCTTTATTAGAAAGAGTATATGAAAAGGGATGAATTCAGCTTACCATCAGATCACAAATTGATCCAGTGGTTTATGGCATTTGCATAATATTTCAGAAGCGGGATCTGATCAGCCACGATTATGAGCCGGCCCTTGTCCACGTGGATCATCCGTCGAATCAGCATCATTTCCAGGGTGTCTGAAATCATCTGTGACCGGGCGGATTGAGAAATGTCAAACACCGGCGCGCCCTGATCGGACAACTGCTGGATCAACTGTTGAGACCGGTATTCAATCATCTGAACAGTCAATGCTTCGTCTCCGGCATCCAGAAAAATGACAGCCAGCACAGATATGGGAACCACCGGAATGACATGTGAAATCTCCTTGAGCAGGGACTCGCACAATACCTCTATAAGGGGAAAGCGCTCTTCCCGTTCAAGATTCGAAAAAACGACATTCTTGGTTCTGCAATAAGATTGAATGGAGATGGGATTTCCGAAATTCACACAGGCGTATCCAAATCGCCGCCACTGACTGAACATCATCTGGACGATATTCCTGCCTATAAACCCAATGGTTTTTCTCAGGATAAACAGTACGCCTTTTGCCGGTGCATCAGGATCCAGCGACCTGAGCAGACTCCGGTCTTCAATAGTGCGGTCATAATTGATCCCCACAGGAATAAAGACCAGATCTCTGTCCCTTTGCGGGTCGAAATGTCTAAGCATGTAGTCCACCAGTCCCAGTTTGGGCTTTCCCATCCGTCCGTCACGGCTAAGTCCTCCTTCAAGAAAAACAGCCTGACAGACCCCTTCCTGGGTGGCCATATGAATGTAACGCTCAAGTACGCGCCGGTATAATGGATTCTTGGAGTTCCTGCGGACGAAAAACGCGCCCATGAAACGGAACAGCATGTGCAGGGGCCATATCTTGGCCCACTCACCCACGGCATAAGACAGCGTGGTTCGTTCTGCTGCCAAAAAGGCCACGATAATATAGTCCATATTGGAGCGGTGGTTCATAACAAATACCACTGTGGAGTCCGGGTCGATCCGACGATACGCATCGTCCGGAACCAGTCCGACCCTGACCCGGTATAACAGCCTGGCAATTCTTTTGGCGATCCAGTACCCGGTACGGAAATAAAAGTATGCATTAAACGAAGGGATAATCTCCTTTGCATACCTGATGGCCTTTTTTTGAACCATCTCCAGGGGCAGGTGGTTTTCCGCGGCATGGGATTTAATGGCCTCAATCACTTTGGGATCATAGGATAAACGGTCGATGAGCACCTGTCGCTTGGTAAGCTGAAAGGGACGGATTTCAATATCCAGCCGGGAACCGATCTCTTCAATAACGCGTTTGATACGCCGGCTCAGAAACCAGCGGGTAGACGGGATAAGAATACGGTCCATCAAGCTGATCCCGGCAATGCAGAGAAGCAGGATAAAAAGCCATAATGAAATGGTGATGTCAGAACCCATTGGTTTGATTCCCTTTTACCCATTCACATAGCACATGGGGCAGAGCAGGGCAAGCAGGAGAGGGGTGGGCTGCTATTCAGTCGAGAACCACCTGTCCAGGATCAGTCGTACTGAACGGTTCATCTCCGCCTGGAATGTTGAATCATATTTTTTTTGGAACATATACTCACCCATGTTCCGGGCACCTTTGAGATCAGTCCTGTCTTTGAATATCTGCGCCTGGCGATCTTTAAACATCTTTTCAAAGCCGCTGTTATCCAGGCGGCGGTAGGTATCCTTGAAGACGATAAACTCTTTGTCATAGCGGGGCGTCAGCGGCCTGTTTTTCTGCTGCGCTGTCGGATATCCAAAGCATACCAGGGTGATTGGGAAAACAAACCTGGGCAGGTTGAAAAGGTCTTTGTGAATTTCATAATTTTCCATGATATCACCGATGTAGCAGGATCCCAAGCCAAGGGATTCAGCGGCGAGAACGGCGTTCTGAGCGGCAATCATGGCATCACAGCAGGCAAGGAACAGTTCACCCTGTTCAGGTGTGCGCAGCGGATCGATGTTACAGGCAGTGTAGTAATCATACCATCGTTGGTAATCTGCCAGGAAGAGCAGCACCCAGGGCGCCTTGGCAATGAACGGCTGATGGTCACAGGTCACAGCCAGGCGCTCTTTGGTATCCTGGCCGGTGACCTCGATGACGGAATAGAGCATCATATTGCCGGCTGTGGGTCCCCGAAGCACGGCATCAAGAACACATGCTTTGACGCTGTCTTCAACAGGCTGATCCGTATATGACCGGACCGATTTTCTGGCGGCCATCAGTTCCAGTACAGAATTAATGGGTGTCGGGTTCATGGTTCCTCACGGATGTGATCAGTCAAACATGGCTTTTATAAAAAGTTTGGGATCAAATTCCTGCAGGTCCTCAATTTGTTCACCCACACCGATATAAGACACCGGGACTTTCATGGTGTTGGCAATGGCAGCCACAATGCCGCCTTTGGCAGTGCCATCCAGCTTGGTCAGTGCAATGCGGGTGATCCCCACGGCTTGGTTGAACAGTTTGGCCTGTGAAATCGCGTTTTGTCCCGTGGTGGCATCAACCACCATCAGCACCTCGTGGGGGGCTTCGTTCAATCGTTTTCCAATGGCGCGCTTGATTTTTTTAAGTTCTTCCATCAGGTTCTTCTGGGTGTGGAGCCGTCCGGCCGTATCCACCAAAACCACATCAATTCCTCTGGCTATAGATGCCTCAACCGCATCATAGGCCACAGCAGCCGGATCTGCCCCCTCTTTGTGCTTTACAAGCGAAGCACCGGACCGGTCCGCCCAGATCCCCACCTGTTCAATGGCAGCAGCCCTGAAAGTATCAGCGGCGGCAATCAGCACTTTGTTTCCCGCTTTTGTATATTTCATGGCAAGCTTTCCAAGGGTGGTGGTTTTCCCGGTACCGTTCACACCGACCACCATAATGATCAGCGGCTTTACGGTCTGCCGGGTTGATTCCGGGGATGTCTCCTGCTCTGGAAAGAGAGCGATCAGCTCCTGTTTGAGCACATCAACCAGTTCCCGTGCATCAGACACGTTTCTGGCGGCCTTTCGGATGCGATCCATGATGGCAATGGTGGTATCCATGCCAAGGTCGGACGTGATCAAAAGCTCTTCGAGCTCGTCAAACAAGTCGTCATCAATGGCTTTTGAGGCGCTGAACAGGTCATTGATGTCCGTAGTCAATATTTCACGGGTTTTTGTCAGCCCTTTTTTGAGCTTTGAAAACAACCCTTTTTTATCGGTTGCTTCTTCTTCGACGGGTTTGGTTTCATCTGTTTCAGGTTTTTCTTCACTGCTTTCTAAAGCTTGTGGATCCTCAATGTCAGGCTCTGGTAATTGAGGTTCTTCCGGATCTGTCTGGACCGGCTCTGTCTCATGGGCCTCAATCTGTTTCTCGTCGGGTTTTGAGGTTTTTTTTCTAAAAAAATTAAATACCAATTTAACACTCTCCTGATTATCTGGTATAAGGTGTTGTTTCTTTTACAATGGAATGGGTCCATAATCAAGCGTATAAGACAGGTTCGAGCAGACCTGATTTTGAATTTATTCTGCAGGAGTGAAAATAGAGGCGTGGATCTGATCAGAAGGCAGTGGTTCTTTTTTGCACTGGCCGCAGTGTTTATCCTGGTACTGGCCGATCCCACCCGTATACTGGTGGAATCCGGGCGTGTATTTAAAGACAATCACGGTCCGGATATCCTGATTTTCCTGATTTTTATCCTCTCCGGATGTATCATTGATGTGGAACAGATCCGGGCCGGACTCAGGGATTTTTCATCGACCCTGACCGCTCTGCTTCTCATTGTAGTGGTATCCCCGATTGCAGCAGTGTTACTCGGGCTGTCAGGAAGCCAGACCGGAATCATCCTGGGATTATATATCGTTTCGGTCATGCCCACCACCCTCTCTTCAGGGGTGGTCATGACAGACAAGGCCGGCGGTAATATGGCCCATGCGCTTTTTATTACCATTTTATCCAATATAGTCGCCATCGTTTCAATACCGGTGGTTCTCTCCTTCCTTCTAAGGTTTCTGGATCAGGAGAGGAGTCTGGTCATTGACCAGGGCGCCATCATTCTGAAACTGATTATCATTGTGCTGCTGCCCCTGACAGCCGGGATGATTCTGAAACACAGGGTATTTGATATGACACAAACACAGCGCCAGCTGTTTCAAAATCTCAATCAGTGGATGGTGGTCTTCATTATTTTCATGTCCCTTGCCAGTGTCAGGGATATCCTGTTAAGCCGGCTGGATTCGATTCTGGTCATCCTTCCGCTGACCCTTGTGTTTCATACCATACTTCTGGCTGCGGCGTTTGGATTTTGCAAGTTGTTCAGGATTGATAAAGGGCGTCGGGAAAGTGTTATTTTCATGGGTTCACAAAAAACACTTCCCCTGTCCATCGTGATCCAGATGAACTATTTTCCGGAATTCGGAACCGCACTTCTGGTGTGTGTGCTCCATCACGTGGTTCACCTGATGATGGACGGGTATTTGTGTGAAAAGCTCAAGTGACCCTTTACAAGATCACGGGCCTCAAGTTAAAATGGTCTATTTATTTAACGGCAAAGAGTGAGGACATATGACTTCCCAAAATGATGCAAAAATACTGGAACTTGAGGAGAGAATCGCAACGCTTCAGTCACAAAAGGACCGTTTGATAAAAGAGCTGGATGAGATCGAGGAACGGTATGAAAAGAGCGACAGGCTGTATAAAAAATATATCCCGCTGATCATCGATCCTTTGGTCACTGAAGACAGCGGATTCGGCAAGGCGTGCGGTGCCCTGGCGACAGCACTTAAAAAGGGGGATTCATCAGGAAAAGTAGAATTCATATTTGAACAGATCAAAAATGCGCTGCTCAAAGAAGATATCGGCCCAGGCGCTGCTAAAAAAAAGAAAGGGCTGTTTGCTGCCTTTAAAAAGGACAGTTCCGCTACATTGATCGATGATCTCAGGCAGGGATACCATGAGGCTGTCAATATCCTGAAAGCCAGCCTTGGTGAGGAGTACATCAAAAAGCTGGACCGCATCACCCTGGTGATCAACAGTGCTGAGGACACCTCGGATTTTGCCCGTATCCGGGATGAGATTTTCAGCCTGATCCAGGGATACATCAACCTGACCAATGCAGACCGGGAAAAGGTGGCCTCTTTTGTTCAGGAGGTGGTATCCAAGATTTTTGAGATCGAATCCATCCTGCTCCAGTCCTATGATTATTCCGACCAGATGACCGCTTCAAACCAGGGATTTGAAGCGGTTCTGAGTTCTGAACTTCAGACACTCAAGGACAATACACGGGTCACCACCTCACTTGAGGAGCTCAAGGAACAGATTTCCAAACGACTCGAGACCATAGAAAAAGCGCTTCAGGAAAAGCAGGCCTTTGATCACCAGCTCAAGGCACAGGAGAACCAGTCAAAGGAGGATTTCCAGACCGATTTCAAGGAACTGAAAAAGGAGCTGGACCGGGCAACCCGTCACTCCGAGGAACTTGAGAAGAAACTCAACCAGGATCAACTGACCGGGGCTTTTAACCGGCGGGCGTACGACAGGAAAATTGAAGATGAGATGGAGCGCTTTTTAAGATATAAAAGCGTATTCTCACTACTATTGATCGATGCAGACAAATTTAAAAATATTAATGACACATATGGTCATAGCATAGGAGACAAGTGCCTAAAGGAGATCATCAAACGCGCCATGCCGCTGCTCAGGAAAAATGACATGCTGGCACGGTATGGCGGTGAGGAGTTTGTGGTGATCATGCCTGAAACCGATCAGGACGGGGCCCGGGAAGCGGCGGAGAAGATCCGTCAGACCATCGAAAAGATCGGGTTTGTATATAAAAAAGAGAGAGTAAAAGTGACGGTAAGCATTGGCGTGGCCCAGACCCGGGAAGGCGATACCACGCACGAGGCCATTTTTGAACGAGCTGATATTGCCGTATACCAGGCCAAGGAAAAGGGCAGAAATCAGGTTGTTGTCTACACCAGTTAACCAAAGGAAGATTATGAGTTCCCTGTTATCACATCCCCAGGTGAAAGAGGTTATTGCGGAAGTGAATGCTGAAATGACCCAGCGCCGCCTGTATAAACCCGGAAGAATTGCTATTTTTGACTCGGAATCCACTGAATTGGAAGAGATGTCCAAATACCGTTTTACCATTGACACCAATGCCCGCAAACTACTGCCTGATTTGATGGGTACGCCGGTTCAGCAGTTGATTCCGGGATCCGGTTCCGACAACGTTCGAATGGCTGGCAAGCGTAAAATTACATTTGATGAACCCAGAAATATCGGGGTTGTGTTTTCAGGAGGGCCTGCGCCCGGTGGGCATAATGTGATCTGCGGGTTGTATGACGAGGCCAAGCGCATCAATCCGGACAGCCGTATTTACGGTTTTCTGCTCGGACCCGACGGCCTGATCGATGGGGAATACATTGAAATTAGCAAAGAGATTGTAGACGCCCACCGAAACATGGGGGGGTTTTCCATGCTCAGGACCGGGCGGACCAAGATCGATTCCCCTAAAAAAATGGACCAGTCCCGTCAGACCTGCCTGGATCTGAAGCTCAATGCCCTGGTGATCATCGGCGGAGATGATTCCAATACCAATGCCGCATTCCTGGCCCAGAATTTCAAATCTGCCGGCATCCAGGTCATTGGCGTTCCCAAGACCATTGACGGTGATCTCCAGGTCAGGACGGATGACGGTGAGCTGCTCTGTGCCATATCATTTGGATTTCATACGGCGGCACGCACATTTTCACAAAGTATTTCCAACCTAACGGCAGACGGGGCGTCAGATGTCAAATACTGGCATGTGTGTAAGGTCATGGGACGGGTGGCCAGCCACCTGGCCCTGGAAAGTGCCCTTCAGACCCATGCCAACCTCACGTTGATCGGTGAGGAGCTGGCAGACTATGTGGACCAGGACCGAATTGAGCGCGCACGCAACAAAGGGATAACCGACTATAATGCTTACGGTATCACGCTCAGACATGTATCAAGATTGATTTGTGACATTATCGTCCGCCGGGCGGCAGTAGGGAAAAATTACGGGGTGCTGATCATTCCTGAAGGCTTGCTGGAGTTTATCAACGAGATCCAGGTGTTCATCATTAAACTCAACAAGATCATCGCAGATTACAACCTGGTTCATGACCAGGACTTCCATCTGTCTTTCCCCTCTCTTGAGGCCAAGCTGGACTACCTGAAACGCCTGGCACGGGGTATGACCGATGCGAGCAATATTCCCATATGGAACTCAAGGGATGATGAGCTGTTCAACCAGCTGCCCTCATTTTTCCAGGAAGGACTCCTGGTTGAAAGGGACCTGCACGGCAACTTCCAGTTCTCCCAGGTCAGGACGGAACAGATCATCATGGATATGGTCAAGGAGTACCTGGGGTTTTTAAAGGATCAGGGTACCTACAAAATCGGTATCGACCCGGCCTATTTTGCCTCGCTGTTCAAAAACGCAGGCCTGGATGCGGACCGGTATGGGTCCATCCTGTTTAACAACTACGGCAGGGGAGAGTTCTTACTGATCAAGTCCTCAATCATATCTCAAAAAACCCTTAAAAACGCTCTGGTTTCCGAAGGGCTTTTGTCGCAAAGTGAACAGATCCCCGAGGCGGTTCTCAAGATTTTCAAAAAAAGTGAACCCAAGTTTAAAACCCAGACCCACTTTTACGGATATGACGGCAGAAGCGCCGATCCCACCCATTTTGACTGCAACTACACCTACAATTTGGGAATGACCGCGTTCCACCTGATCGCCAACGGGGCCACCGGACAACTGGCGGCTATCCGGAACCTGGAGCATCATTTTGACCAGTGGGAACCCATCGGGATCCCCATTGCAAGTTTGATGCATCTTGAGGAAAGAAAGGGAAAGCTTGAGCTGGTGATTGAGAAGGCACTGGTGGATCTGGAATCCAATGCATTCAAAACCTTTAAAGCGTTAAGAGAGCACTGGCTGGCCGCCCATTCTCAAGAGGATTTCTACAGGCGCCCCGGGCCGATCCGGTTCTCAGGAGAAACCGTCGAAGATCGTCCGATTTCACTGCTTTTAAACTCCATTTCAGACAAAGAAGCACAGGACTAAAGCGAATAGGACGACGACTGGAGATTTAGCTAAGATTTCTGAAGAAACAGTTGGCCAAGGCGCCTCTCTTTACTCTGGTTTTTTCCTGGGTTCGTAGGAACATAAGGGTTCCTGGGTGAGGTAACTCCCTGTTGCCTCATAGGCCCTGGCACGACAACCGCCGCAGACATTGGTGTACTCACAGGCGCCGCACTTACCCTCCAGGTTCTTGAAGTCCCGAAGTTCTGTGAATACCTTGGAGTTTTCCCATACATCTTTGAAGGATTGTTTGGTGATATCCCCGCATTCCACGTCCAGGAATCCACAGGTCTGGACCCTCCCCACATGGGAGATGAAACAGAATCCGGTTCCGGCAAGGCAGCCCCGGGTCACGGCATCCAGACCATGGGTTTCAAATGTGACCTTTTTTCCATCCTGTTTTGCCCTTTGCCGTAGAATCCGATAATAGTGGGGGGCACAGGTGGCCTTGAGCTGGAGATTGGTTTCGGACTGCTGATCGTAGAACCAATTCAGAGTCTCTTCGTACTGTTGGGCATCTATGGCAGAGTCTATGATGTATTTGCCCCGGCCCGTGGGTACCAGCAGGAATATATGCAGGGCCACAGCACCGATATCCTCGGCCAGTTTGAGGATATTGGGGATCTCATCCAGATTGGTCTTGGTGATGGTGGTGTTAATCTGGAAATCAAGGCCAGCAGCCTTTACCATTTCAATACCTCTGAGGGCATCGGTAAAGGCATTGGGCTCTCCACGAAATTCATCGTGGGTTTCAGGGCTGGCGCCGTCCAGGCTCACGGAAATCCGTTTGATGCCTGAGGCAATGAGCTTGTCTACAATCTCAGGGGTGACCAGGGTGCCGTTAAAGGCCATGACCATGCGCAAGCCGATTTTTGTGCCATAGCTGGCAATATCGAAAATATCATCCCTGAGCAGAGGTTCTCCCCCGGTCAGGATAATAATGGGCTGGCCCACTTCACGGATTTCATCCAATAGTTTGAATGCTGCCCGGGTATCCAGCTCATTGTCATAGGGATGATCCTCGGCAACCGCACGGCAATGCTTGCAGGAGAGGTTGCAGCGCCTCGTGGTTTCCCAGGCTACCAGCCTGAGTTGGTTTTTTTTGCCATGGGTGTCCGGGTGGCCCCCGGGGTGACCTTGTGTATGGGCGGCAGGT
>QZLA01000314.1 GCA_004796375.1 Desulfobacteraceae bacterium | reverse complement strand
GGACTGGGAGGGTCAAGCCGCAGATGAAAAGAAGACTGGCGGGCCCTATCCAACCATTGAAGATATCCTTGAATTCATTGCCGAACAGGGGGGCTATCTTGAATACGGACTCTTAACCAAGGTACCTAAAGGGAAAACCGGGCTGCTTGAGCGCCTTGCCCGAAATAAGGCCGATCTTTCCGTGAGCATGACCGATAAAAACAGAATTCGGCTGACCCCCGTTTTCAAACGTCTGCCCCAATTACACAAGCAGCATGATTTTGATGATCTGATGATACCGGCATTCCACGATGAGGATTTTAACAGTGTCAAACCGTCCATTTCCGACACCTATGGCACGGAGATAACCCCGGACGGTGCCTTTATCGTGATCCCCACGTTTACCAGTGCCCTGAACCCATCGGGCAACCAGAAAATTATGATCACGCCGGACACCCGATTTTTTCCGGTGCGGAAAACCGGACGGCAGGCGCTTCTGGTGGACTACTTCAAACCACTGGAGGTGATCGGTTTAGATGGTAAGATCACACACCTGCCCCACCTGCTGCCCACCCAGGTGGAAACCCTGTTGCTGGACAACGGATCTGATAAGCTGAACCCACCCGGGATGACAAATATCCGTGAATTTTTCGACATTTTTACACCACAGGCCGCTCAAAAGCGACATTCTCTCATGCCGGCCGTAATGAAACGGCTTGAATCCCGATACTTGAAACCAGATTCCCCAGTTTCCCCGACCCAGGATAGTAAACCCTTATTTGATAGGGCTGTTGAGGCCTACAACTATTTTTCCACGGCCCAAGGCACCGTTACTGCCAAACTGCACGCCTTGTCCTATTTGTTCTCATCAGTGATTGATTATGTTGAGCACAACCCTGTGAGGACCAGGATTATCCGACACCTGTGCCGGGATTACTTCCAAAGGATCAGCCGGGAAATGGCAGACCTTGACCATGAAACGTCCATCGAGTCCGTGTTCAAATCCCCCCAGATCAACTCATTCAAGGCGTTTGAGTATTATAAACTCAAACTGCTGGCTTCCCCGGATCTTGGTCCCATCAATTCCTATATTCAGTCTTTCCCGGCACAATTTGACCCGGTATCTGACCGGTTCGCAGCAAAAGCGAATACCCCATGATATTTTGCATTTGATTTTGATCAGCGTTCAGGGTAATGTGACGTTTGGTATTTTCAAGCTGGCGTGACACTTGCGTTTAATTCAGCCGGAGATCTCATGAATCACTTGGACAGTGCTGAAACCTTTCTCGATCTGATGATCGAAAAACTTCCCATTGGTGTGCTGGTGGTCAACCAGGAGAAAAAAATCCGGCGCATCAATCCAAAGTTGCTGAAAATGGTAGGGATGGCGACCGATACAGAACTTGTCGGGAAATCCTGTGACACATTGTTTTGCCCGGACGCCCAAAAGGGATGTCCTGTCCTGGACCGGAAAATTGCTCTTGAATCTTCGGAAACCGTTTTAACTCATACCAGCGGCCGCAATCTCCCGGTGCGGCGAAAGATCATTCAGACCCGGTTCATGGATGAAACCATCATTATCGAGCTTTACGAGGATTTGAGTCCGCTAAAAAAGGCCCGTCAGGCCTACCGGGAAAGCAAATCCAGGTTGCTGACCTTTGTTGAAGCCTGCACGGATCCGATCCTGATCTATGGCCTTGAAGGAGATGTGGTCTATGCCAACCCGGCATTCGAGAATACCTTTGGATGGACCCTGAATGACCTGAAACGGCCCGGCACATTTATTCCCGCGAATCAGGAGGATGAGTTGGAGTGCCAGTTGACACGTGTTGCTGAAGGGAGCCGCTGCCTGGGTCTTCAAACACTGTTGAACACCCGTGATGGCCGCACCCTGGATGTGTGTATCAATGCCGCACCATTGACCGGAGATGCCGGTGAGCCCAGTGGAAAAATCCTGTTTCTGCACCCTGAAACCAGCGACTCAGGTCTGCCCTCAAGCCCGCTTAAGATCTTTTCAGATGCCCTGTCCTGCCGGAATACACCCCAAGAGCACCAGGAGCAAGAGGGTATTATTGAGCTTAGGGGCATGGTGGTACATGAGAATGGGCCCCAGTCCATTGATTTTGATTTGAGAACCACCCT
This sequence comes from Desulfobacteraceae bacterium, assembly GCA_004796375.1. Taxonomy (GTDB): domain Bacteria; phylum Desulfobacterota; class Desulfobacteria; order Desulfobacterales; family Desulfobacteraceae; genus MADRE2. Next base: position 20,355 of record QZLA01000314.1, on the reverse strand, counting down.
GGATGAAATACGGGAAACCTATGCCATTAAATGTGCCCAAAAGGGATTGGAATTTGATATTTCGGTTCATCAATTTGTCCCCTCACTGATCAAAGGTGACCCGGGGCGGCTTCGCCAGGTGCTGATCAATTTGCTGTCCACCGCACTGAATGCGACCCGTGCAGGTGAAATCAGAATCGATGTGGTTCTCGAACAAGAGGACAAGGAAAATGCGTTAATCCGTTTTGAGTTGAGTGACACCGGATCCCATGGTCCTCCCGGCCAGGGGCAGACCATTTCCGGCCAGTTGATCGAGTTGATGAAGGGAACCGTTGATTCCCACCTCAACAACACCGGCGGATATGACCTTACATTCAAAATTCCTTTCGAAAAGCAGCCCCCAAAAGACATTCAGGTCCCGATCCAAACGCCTGGACGGTTGAACGCTTCTGAGGATAAAAAAATACTCATTGTTGATGATCATGCCGCTGCAGTGCCGGTAAAAGAGGCCGCACTTTTATGGAGCAATGATGTTGAAACGGTTCACCCGCTTTCAGAGGCGCTGACATTACTTCAACGTGCCCGGGATGACGGGCGGCCTTTTGACTTTGTCATACTGGACATGGAGATCGCCATCCAAAAAGAGGGAGGGCTGGCAGATACGATAAAGACTGACCCGGCCTTGAGAGACACCCGCATCATCATTTTGTCTGCCATGGGCCGGCGGGGTGACATTGACCGGCTTCAATCCATTGGCGCCACGGCCTACCTCCCCAAGCCCGTCGACCCCAAGCAGCTGTACGACTGTTTGAACCAGGCATTCTACCAGGCCAAGGATGCCGATGTTCCCATCATCACCCGGTATTCACTCAAAGAGGGTAAAAAACACCGTATCCGGATCCTGCTCGCAGATCACAACCTGGTCAGCAGAAAACTGATGATCAATATCTTAAGTAAATCGGGGTATACCGTGGATGCGGTGCAGGATGGGCCACAGGCGGTCAGGGCATTTGAAAACCAGGCATATGATATCATATTCCTGGATACCCGAATGCCGGAAGTGACCGGCTATGAGGCAGCAGCTGCAATACGGGAGCTTGAAAACCAGGCACATGCGTCACGAACCCCCATTATCGCCATTGCTGAAAACGTTGAAGACCGGCGCAGGAAAAAATGCATTGAAATGGGAATGGACGATTATATTTCAAAACCGGTGATGCCCATGATTCTCTTGGAAAAAGTGGAGAAATGGACCTGGAAGAACCCAAACACCGCCTTTCAGTATCACAACTGAATCACCTGCATCTCATATGCAGCCAGGTCGTCTCCCTGGTGCTTGATCTCTTCGATCCGGCACCGGTGCTGGATCTCTTTGAGTTTCAAACTGCTGTTGGGACCGAAAATAAGGGTTCCCGGATATATCTTTTGTGACACCGTCACCCGGGGCACAGACGGTTTTTTCCGGGCCAGTTCCAATAGTTTGTTCTTGTGAGACTCAAGGGTGACCACACTGGATTCAAGCGCGCGGACCTGCTCTTTTTTTTCAGCCATCTGTTCGCCAATTTCATCCAATCGTTCAAACTCCAGTTCAATCTCCTCTTTTGTCTTTAAGATACGGTTCTCCAGGGATCCAATCTTTGATGCCATTTCCTGGGGGATATTTTCATGCCCGGTGGTTAGCATCTCTTCTTTTTTTTCCAGGTACGATTCCAGTTCCTGCTGCGCCAGGTCCTGTGTCTGGGCGAATGTTGAAATCTGTTCATGGAGCTTCTGAGTCGATCCGTCCAGTTCCGATACGGCTCCACCCAACCGGGCCATCTGCTTGAAAACCTGGTCAAGGTCCTTTTCCGCCTTTGTCAGCAATTGCTTGACATATGTATCCACCCCCACGGTCAACCGTGATTCCTTAGCCACGTCCGTACCGATCCTGCCACCCTCGATCCCCATCTTTGAACTGATTTGACTTGAGAGTATTGTACCGGAGCTGTTTTTAAGTTCTCCGCTAATCTGGATATCGGAATCGATAATCTCTTTTTGAACAATCAGGTCGCCAAATGACTCTATCTTTGAATTGTTGATATACTTGGCCTGAATGATTCCCTGAACATTCACCAGAGTGGCATCAACAATGCCGTCTGAACAGTGAAGATCTCCCGTAAGAATGACCTCGGCGCCTTCGACCTGCTGGCAGGTCAATGAGGCCGCCCTGACTGAAAATCCCTCTTTTACGGTTCCTGTGACGACCAGATTGCCCTTGAAATCGATATTTCCGGTTTCAAAACCGATATCACCCGTTATTTTCAATTCTTCAAAAACCGAGATATTCCCCAAGGCATCCAGGTGGGGCTGACCATCACTCTGGGCATGGATGGTACTGCCATCCTCACTCATCTGAGCCCCTGCCCCGGCAGCAAAGGCCATGTCCTGTGGGTCTGGAACCGGTATTTCCTCTCCTGTGACACTCACTCCCGGTTCACCGGCAATGGGAAACACTTTCTGGGCCAGCAGTGTCCCGGATTTGACAAACGGTATATCCCCACGATCCGTAAAATCAATGGTGCCGTCATCCCGGATTCGCCCGGCCTTTTGATAATCCCTTTGAAAGTGATACCGGATCTTCGCATCCTGCGGCAGTTTGGGTGGTTTCCCTTCGGCGATGACAAAGGGTTCACCCACCCCTTTTTCACTCCGGGCCCGCCCTAAAAACGCCGACAGCTTTTGATCATCGCAAACCCCTGAAATAATATAATTCTTACCCAGATAATCCTTCACGTGATCCACGGTTACAATTTCCGGCAGGGCAACCTTCGGGGTTACATGGGCCATGGTCCTGTCCTGATTCAGACTTAACTCCAGGTGTTCTTCGAGGAACCCCTTGCCTTTGACAGAAACCGTTTCGTCCGGGACTGCCAGGTCCGGGTATCCGGAGCAGCAAATCTCAAGGAGGGGCAGCAACAGCTCGGCTGCACATTTTTTCGCGTCCGGATCGATTGTAGAGGAGGACGCGATCTGGCTGTATCCGGTCTTTATCAACGGATCGTTCGGGTCATCCACCCATTTGGAAAACATGGGGTACAACCAGGCCTCAAGTTTTTCCCACTGATCTAAAAGCCCCTGGGGGTCCAGTTTTGCCCCTGCTTTTTCCAAGAAATCCTCGACAGAGGAGATAAACGACTGGGGTTCGGCGTCCACCAGCGCCTGCAGCTTAGTGTTCAGTCGTTTAATGACCGTTTTCCGATTTGCAATATCACTGACCTCTTTCTCATCGATTGCCTTGAGTGCATTGGCCAGCTTGAACAACTGCCGGTTCTGCCTCTGGGTCACCCGGGTAAGGTTCTCCTGCTTGGTCATGCTGCGGTATCGCCTGCAGGCGTTCTGGACCTGTTGGATCAGGTCTGTGTCACTGAACGGCAACAGCAGGCAGGCATGAATATCCGCTGTGTTGACGGCACTGATCACCGTGTTGATGTCAGATACATCCGATATCAGCATCCGTTCACTTTTTCCTGAGATCTCCCGGGCGTTCTGCAACACTTCATCACCTGGCATTTTAGGCATCCGGTAACTTGAAATAATCAGGGAAACGCCCTTCCCCCGGGTCTCTTTCAATGCGGCAAGCGCATCTGATGCAGTACTGAAGGCAGAGACCGTATATCCGGGCAACTGGGTAATCAGCCGTTCAATCCGATCCTGGAGTCCGGCATTGGATTCAATGAGAAATATATGGTGACTGATCTCCTCGGTCATGATACCCCCGGCATGTCAAATCCATTTTCGTCGGCCACACGACTCAATTGTTCGTACAGTTCAAAAAGGAGGGCTGGATAGAGTTTTCTTGACATTTCCGGTGAAAACACCTGATTTTGATCCAAGAGCGCCTTAACCCGATGCTCCGGGCCTTTTTGGCCGGTTAAGTTATTGACCTTTCTGTTCAGTTTTTTAATGGTTTCATCCAGCTGAGCAAGGGTTGCCTTGTGTTTGATCCCGCTTTCCTTTAACTGGATATTCAAGGCATATAGTTTTGAGTTCTGACGTTTGGCCAGTTTGAGCAGTCTTTCGTTTTCCAGGATCAGCTCGTGCCGGGCCAATCCTTTTTCAATGGCTTCAAGTAAGGTATCGTTGTCCCAGGGTTTTTCAATGTACCGATGAATGGCGCCCTTGTTTACGGCTTCGGCAATGGCATTGATATCTGAATACCCGGTGATCAAATACCGGGTGCTGTCCGGCGTCAGTTTTCTGGCCTTCTCCAGAAACCGGGTTCCCGGCATCTTTGCCATGCGCTGGTCTGAAAGAATCAGGGAAAAGGGTGGCTCGGCACCTTTTATACACTCGATCCCCTCTTCTCCGGAGGCTGCCAGAACAGAGCCGATGCCCGCCCCTCTCAACAACCGCGCGATCGATTTACCCACCTGAGGTTCATCATCAACGATCAAAACGGTATGTTGATATGCTTTGTCAGCCAATTCCTGTTCTGAATTATCCATGGTCCCTCCTGACTGCCAAGCAGACAATTGGTGTCGTGGATGTATCTTAATAAAATTTCACAAAAAACTCAAAAGGTTTCACAGCCGCGCATTGTCGATTCATGCCCAGATGTATCTTTCGGAATTTACTTGACATATTCTGGGTTTCATTATAATATGACGAGTTTAGAAAATTTAAGGAAACTCGATATATAAATGTTAAGGAGAATTGAAACATGTATGCAGTAATCAGAACCGGAGGAAAACAGTACAAGGTTCAGGAAGAACAGGTTCTCAGAATTGAAAAGCTGGACGGCTCCGAAGGTTCGGAAATCGAATTTGGCGATATCCTCATGTATTCAGACGGTGAAACCGTTACACTGGGAAATCCGGTGATTGAAAATGCAAGTGTCAAAGCCCACATCATCGAGCAGGGCCGCGGTAAAAAACAAATTGTATTCAAATACAAACGCCGCAAAGGTTACAGAAGGATGAAAGGGCACAGACAGCATTACACAGAAGTTAAAATTGATTCCATCCAGATATAGATAGCAAACGGGTTTAATCACATTTAACATTATTCCCAAAGGAGAAGACATGTCACATAAGAAAGCAGCAGGTAGCTCAAAAAACGGTCGCGACAGTAACGCTCAAAGACGGGGCGTTAAAAAATACGGTGGGGAAAAAGTACGTGCCGGCAACATTATCGTCAGACAGGTAGGCACTAAAATCCATCCCGGCAACAACGTGGGTATGGGAAAAGATTACACCCTGTTCTCACTCGTTGACGGCGTGGTTACATTTGAAAGAAAAGGCCGTTCAAGAAAAAAAGTCAGTGTTTATGAAGCGTGAAATTTGTAGATGAGGCAACAATCACCGTCCAGTCAGGTAATGGCGGTCCCGGCTGTACCAGTTTCAGGCGGGAGCGGTTTGTTGAAAAAGGCGGACCGGACGGTGGTGATGGCGGCGATGGGGGAAATGTCATCCTCAGAGTGGATCAGGGCAAACGCACCCTGCTCGATTATCGCCGCCAGAAGCTTTTCAAGGCCCGTAACGGTTCCCCCGGCTTGGGCAAACAGAAGCACGGTAAAAACGGAACCGATATCACCTTAGACCTTCCCGCGGGCACGCTGGTTTCTGACGCGGAAACCGGTGATACCATCATCGATCTGACACAGGTAAACGAGACCTTTACCATTGCCCAGGGCGGCAAAGGCGGTAGAGGAAACAAACGGTTTGCCACTGCGACCAACCGGGCACCCCGCTATTCCCAGCCCGGCCTGCCCGGTATTGAACTCAAACTGAAACTTGAGCTGAAACTGCTTGCGGATGTTGGTATTGTCGGGCTTCCCAATGCCGGAAAATCCACCCTGATCAGCCGGATTTCAGCGGCCCGCCCGAAAATTGCAGATTATCCGTTTACCACGCTCACCCCTACCCTGGGAATGGTGGATCCCGGATTTGACGAACCCTTTGCCGTGGCAGACATCCCCGGATTGATCGAAGGCGCCCATGAAGGCACCGGCCTGGGAATCACATTCTTAAAGCACGTGGAGAGGACACGGATCCTGGTTCACCTGATTGACGCTTCCGGGATTGATCCTGACAAACCGTTGGAACCCTATGAACTGATCAACAATGAAATGCGCAAATACAGCGACACCCTTGCGGTTAAAGAGCAGATCATTGTTCTCAACAAAACGGATCTGACCGGTACCGCAGAGCAGGTCAATCACTTCAAAACGGCCATAAATAGGGAAGAAATACATTCAATTTCTGCAGCAACGGGTGACGGTTGCGACAAACTGGTACAGATTATAGCCCAAAAACTGGGGCAGCAACCCGTGGATTAAATGAGACCCATGAGAACCGGCCTTTTCGGTGGGACATTTAACCCCATTCACAATGGACACATTGAAACCATCAGGTTTGTCATCAATGCCTTTAACCTCGACCGGGTGTTATTCATCCCCAGCGCTCAACCGCCGCACAAACCAGGTGCCATGCTCGCCCCGGCACAAGACCGTTTTGATCTGGTTCAACTTGCCCTTGAAAATGAACCCAGGTGTTCTGCCAGTGATATCGAACTCAAACGCCTGGGCCCCTCTTTTACCATAGATACCATTAGGCATGTCATTGAAGAGGAACATGGATTATACTATCTGATTGTCGGGTCTGATGCATTTTTTGATATGGGAAGCTGGAAGGACTATCAAAGTATATTCCGGCTGATCCATATTATTGTCATGCAGCGGATGGATTTTACACCGCCCATGAACAAGGTGACGGAATTTATCCACCAGACCATCTCAAGTCACTATACCTTGAAAAACGATCACTTTGAACACCCTGAAATGAAAAGCATTTATGTTTGCAATACCCCCAAAATTGCCATATCATCTACCCAGATCAGGGACCGGCTCATGAACAAAGATCCGGTTGCCCCCTATGTACCCAAAGCCTGTAAAGACCTGATTCAACGCAAAGGATTATACCAATGACCCAATCCATTGAACTTAACCGGGAGCTCAAAACCATTCTGACCCCGGCTTTTGAGAGAAAAGTGCAATCCATCAAAGCCCTGGACGTATCACAACTCACCTCCTATACCGACACCCTGGTCATCATCACCGGCCGTGCTCCCCGGCAGGTCAGTGCCATTGCGGAGCACGTATATTCCAGTCTGAAAAAGCAGGGCATGAAAGCCATCGGGGCCGAAGGAATGAAAGAGGGCCAGTGGGCACTCTTGGATTTCGGCCACGTGATCCTCCATATTTTTGATTCAGAAACCGGCCAGACCTACGATCTGGAAGGGTTATGGAGTGATGCCCCCTCCTATGACCTGTCCGAACTGGAGACCCTTTATCCACTTGAGGGTGATCAGTAATGGATCATCAACCGAGAGGGCCGGTCAATGGCCTGATTATTCTGGATGGCTGGGGAATCAGCCCCAGTAAAAATGGCAATGCGGTGGCCTGTGCGCATACCCCGTTTCTGGATTCCCTGATTGACCGGTTCCCCCATTCTCAGCTCCAATGTTCTGGCCTGGCTGTGGGCCTGCCCGAGAATACCATGGGCAACTCAGAGGTCGGCCACATGAACATCGGGGCGGGCCGTAAAGTTTTCCAAGACCTGGTACGGATCAATCAGGCCATCGAAGACCGTTCTTTTTTTGCAAACCCTGCCCTGGTGGATCTCATGTCAGGTACCCGAAAAAAAAAGGCTGCCCTTCACCTGATCGGCCTGCTGTCTGACGGCGGCGTGCACAGCCATATGTCCCACCTGTATGCCCTGATCGACATGGCTGTTGATCAAGGGCTTGAACGCATCTACATCCACCCGATCCTGGATGGCCGGGACACGCCACCCAAAAGCGGCATCACCTACATCACCGAACTTGAGCGGTTTCTGAGCACCCGGCCTCAGGCCCGGATTGCAACGGTTTGCGGCCGCTACTGGGCCATGGACCGGGATACCCGGTGGGATCGGGTTGAGCGTGCCTATAACCTTTTGACACAAGGTATGGGTCACACCGCCGACCGTGCGGAACAGGCCCTGCAACAGGCCTATGAGAATGGTGAAACCGATGAATTTGTATCCCCGATCCGCATTTTAGAAAAAACCGATGAAACCGGCCCCATTAGTGACCATGACGGCATTGTTTTTTTCAACTTCCGGGCAGACCGGGCCAAACAGATCACCCGGGCATTCACTGAAAAGACATTTGATGGATTCAAGCGGTCAGTCTTAAGGCAACTCGGTGGGTTTGTCTGCATGACACAATATGATGAGTCCTTCGACCTGCCGGTGGCCTTCGGTCCGGTTCACCTGGATAATATTCTTGGGGAGGTGATGGCCCGCAGCGGTCTTCGACAGCTCAGGCTGGCTGAGACCGAAAAATATGCCCACGTCACCTATTTTTTTAATGGCGGAGATGAGAAAATTTTTCAGAATGAGGAAAGGGTATTGATCCCCTCCCCCCGGGATGTGGCCACCTATGATGAAAAGCCTGAAATGAGTGCGGTTCAGGTCGCCCGGACCGCAAGTGAGAAGATCAGAAACCGGGATTTGGACTTTATGGTCCTGAATTTTGCCAATATGGACATGGTGGGACACACCGGCATTCTTGATGCCGCTGTTCGTGCCTGTGAAACCGTGGATCAATGTGTCCGGACCGTGGTTGAGGCCATCTGGGAAACCCAGGGGTGGGTACTGATCACTGCCGACCATGGGAACTCGGAAACCATGATTCAACCCGATGGGTCACCCCATACGGCCCATACCCTGAATCCGGTGCAACTCATCCTGGCCGGTCACGACCACATGGACGCTACCCTTTCCGACGGCATCCTGGGAGATATTGCCCCCACCATACTCACATTGCTGGGTATCGATCCACCGCCTGAAATGACAGGAGCATCACTACTATGACGCAGACACTGACAGACTATATCACGGGAAAAGAGGTCTTGAACTCCGGATCGGAATTGACCCGGCAAGCCGTTGAAAAGCTGCTGGTCGAGCAGAAAGGCTTTGCCAAAGAAAATATCCGGGTGGACGAACCCATTGAGGTTCTGTTTAAAGGCGAACCCTACGCCTCATCCCTGGATCTCATCGTTTTCCACCGCGGCAACGCGGTGATGGCCATCAAGTGCGCGGCCGGATCCATCGGTTCCTATGAGCGGGAGATCCTTTCAGGAGCCCGCCTGATTTATGACTATCAAATCCCTTTGGCCATCACCACGGATGCCAGGGATGCCATCCTCATGGATACGCTAACCGGAACGCAAACCGATCAGGGTCTTGAAGCTATCCCGTCCAGGGATCAAGTGGATGCCGCGTTTTCATCCTATCAGTTTATCGGGTTCGACCCCAAAAAAAAGGAGCGGGAAATGATCATTTTCCGCTCCTTCAATATGGACAAAACCAATCGCTAGGATCGGTTTACCGGTATAACTCAGGCCCGGGATAACTCCTTCTGGCAGTGTTTGCACAGTTTTGCCCGCTTCTTGATAATCTCGGCGCAATAGGGACACTCCCGGGTGTAATGCCGCTCATGCAGTTGGGCAACCGCCTCATCCACGGCTTTTTGAAGTACCGGAGTGGGAAATTTATGGTTGACCAAATGTTCCGTGGCCTCTGACTCTCCCAGTTCGCCCACCATCTCGGCCGCCTTGAAACGAACCCTTGGCGGCTGATTCGGGTCCAGCAGCATCTTGAGTATTTCATCCCAGTCTTTGGTAATATAATAATCGGTTAAAATGGAAAACCCCTGTTTGGTTCTCTCTTCAAGGGCTTCACGTTCCAGCAGTACCGCGTCATCCAGGATCTGGCCCTGGGCGCCTGTGGGACTGAATACGGGCATATACTCAAAGTTTTCCCTGCCCGGTTCCTGGATGCACCGGTAAGATGCCTTGAACTCCATGGTTTCCTTCATATGGTCCCACCCCTGCTTGAACGAGGGGCACTCATCATTAAAACAAACGAAGAGGTAAGGCGTTCCCCACCCGAGCCCGTCACTGAATGTCACCTCTGGAACTTCCCAGAGGGTCATCTCCTTCTCGCAATGGGGACATGCCGGTTTTTCCATTTCCATGCATCTATGTAAAAGCTCTTGCTTGGTTTCAAATGCCATTCTTACTCCTTTGGATTTAGATTCTGCATAAGTTCCAAGATAAGCACCTCACATGGGATGTCAATTGCATGGGTCTTTATTCGATCATGGCCAGGACATCATCCTTTGCCACGGAATCTCCCGCACCAAAATTCACCGCGCTGATGGTTCCATCCGCAGGCGCGGGCAGTGCATTCTCCATTTTCATGGCCTCAATCACCACAACGGTATCACCCTTACTGACGGCATCACCCACTTTCCTCTCATACCGGATCACCATACCGGGCATGGGGGCTTTCACTGCTGTGCCGCTGCCGGCAGATGCAGCAGGCTTGGGTGCAGCAGGCGCAGGCGCCGGTTCCGCCTTGGGAGCCGGGGCTGCTGCAAGGGCCGGCGCTGCGGGTGCGGCCGGAGCAGCCGGTGGCGGCGGGACCATTCCCGGAGCAGGTGCGGTCGGTGCGGCCGGAGCTGCGGGCTGGGCATATGCCAGAACAGGTACACCGCCGACTTCATCGACACCCACCTCAAAATATTCATCCTCGATAAAGACGTTGAATGTTCTCAAGGCTTCGGTTTTATCCGGAATGGTATCCAGGACGCATCGATCCACCAGATCACCACATTTGGCTTTACGGATCAACTCCTCTTCTTTTTTCACATCCTCCAGCGTAATCGGTTTGAGTTCTTCCGGCAGTTTTTCCTTACCGTATTTCTGCATCAGATGTTTCTTACCGGTTACCGGGAACAGGGCATAAATCAGGAGATCCTCTTCATCGACAGCCAGGTCTCCGATCTCCTGTCTTGCCTTTTCAAGCTCGGGTTCCAGTACTTCGGCCGGTCGGCAGGTAATGGGATCTTCTCCTCTGTCATACCCTTTGAGCGCGACTTTTTGAACATCCGGATCAATAGGAATAGCAGTTTTGCCATACAGGCCGTAGCACAGGTCTTTGACCTGGGCCGTTACCATCTTGTAACGCTCGTCACCCTCATCAAACAGGACGTTGTTGACCGTCTGGGTCCCCACAATCTGGCTGGTGGGTGTGACCAGGGGCACTTGGCCCAACTCTTTTCTGACCCTGGGCAGCTGCTTGAACACCTCATCAATCTTGTCCAGGGCATCCATCTCCCTGAGCTGGTTGACCAGGTTGGACAGCATGCCGCCGGGAGTCTGGTGCAGCAGGACATTGATATCCATCACCGATACCTTGGTGTCATCAAGCAGGTGTTTGTACTTGGGCATCACCTCTTTTTCCAGGATCTCATTGATCCTGGCCAGTTTATTGATATCAAACCCCGTATCCCTGGTTGTGCCCAGCAGTGTCATGACCAGTGGTTCAACCGCCGGATGGGAGGTCCTGTAAGCATACGGAGACACGCAGGTGTCAATGATATCCACACCTGCCTCTGCCGCTTTCAGGTGTACCATGGGGGCCATGCCCGAGGTAAAATGGCTGTGAAGGTTGATCATGGGAGATACATTGTCTTTGAGGGCCTTGACCAGGTCAAAGGCATCATAGGGGGAGATCAACCCGGCCATGTCCTTGACGCAGATACTGTCCGCACCCATCTTCTCCAGCTCTTTGGCTTTCTTGATATAGTAATCCAGGTTGTAGACCTCCCCCCCCATTCGGGGTTCGGTCAACGAGTAGCAGATGGTACCCTGGAAATGCTTGCCGCAGGATTTAATCACCGGAACCACGGCCTCGAAGTTACGGTAATCGTTCAGGGCATCAAAGGTCCTGAAAACATCCATGCCGTTGTCTGCGGCCTTTTCAACAAATGCCCTGGCCACATCGTCTGCGTAGTTGCGGTATCCAACCAGGTTCTGGCCCCTGAGCAGCATGGAGAAGGGGGTGTTTTTGAAATAGCGTTTCAGGGTCCTGAGGCGCTCCCACGGGTTCTCACCCAGGAAACGGTGCATGGTGTCAAAGGTTGCGCCGCCCCATACTTCAACAGCCCAGAATCCGACTTCATCCATCAATTCAGCCACCGGAATCATATCCTCTGTCCTGCCGCGGGTGGCAAACAGGGACTGGTGGCCGTCACGAAGAGACAGATCCATGATTTTGACCGGATTTTCAGCCTGGGGGCGGTCTGTATCATAGTTCATTTCAGCTTTTTTGACTTCATTGTGATCACTCATTGATTTTCTCCTAAAATATGTCTTTAAAACTTTGAATCATTTTGATAAAAACCACCCTTACTTGAACGCACGCATCTGCATCATGGTCCTGAGCTGCATGTGTGCCTGGCGCCCGCTCTGGCCCCACAGGTTCTGTCTGGGGAGAACCACCGGCGCGGCCATGGCGGCGGGATCAACGGCCTGGGCAGCAGGGGCGGCTGCCATGGCAGCGGCCTCCTCCTGGGTTTTGATATACGTGAATACAGCAGCAACGGCTGCAGCAAGTTTTTTATTTTCCATGTTCATTCCTTTTTGCCTGAATTTGGATGGATTCGGTGATTACATCGGAATATTACCGTGCTTTTTAGCCGGCCTGGACTCCCGTTTGGTAATCATCGCCTCCAGGGCATCAATCAACCGCGGTCGGGTTTCGGACGGGACGATCACGGCATCCACATATCCCCTTGCAGCCGCACAGTAGGGATTGGAAAACTGCGTTTCATATTCCTCGATCTTTTCCTTTCGCTTGGCCGCAGGGTCATCCGCATTTTTCACCTCTCTTGCATGGATAATATTGGCGGCACCTTCCGCCCCCATGACGGCAATTTCAGCACTGGGCCATGCAAACGCCATATCTGCGCCCAGATGTTTGGAGCACATGGCCAGATAGGAACCGCCGTAATCTTTTCTGGTGATCAGCAGCAGTTTGGGCACAGTGGCTTCTGAGTAACACCAGAGCAGTTTGGCGCCGTGACGGATGATTCCGCCCCACTCCTGGTGGCTGCCCGGAAGATATCCGGGAACATCGGCGATAGTCAGCATGGGGATATTGAATGCATCGCAGAAACGGATGAACCGGGTGGCTTTATCAGACGCATCGATATCCAGACACCCGGCCATGACGCTGGGCTGGTTGGCGATGATACCAATGGCATGCCCATTCATCCGGGCAAAACAGATCACGATATTCTTGGCATAGTACTGGTGGGGCTCGAAATACTGACCGTCATCCACAATGGCGGTGATCACCTCCTTGATATCATAGGACTGGTTGGGATTGTCCGGGATCAATGTATCCAGGCCCGGGTCCTGGCGGTTAGGGTCATCCTGGGAGGGTACCATCGGCGGATCCTCCATATTGTTGGAGGGCAGATAGGAGAGCAGGGTCTTGATCTGCTCAATGGCATCTTCATCCGATTCGGCCGCAAACTGGGCCACGCCGCTTTTTTCATTATGGGTCATGGCACCGCCGAGATCCTCGAATGAGATCTCTTCACCGGTGACCGCCTTGATCACATTGGGCCCGGTGATAAACATATAGCTGGACTCCTTGACCATGAAAATAAAGTCGGTCATGGCCGGTGAGTATACGGCACCACCGGCTGTCGGCCCCATAATGGCAGAAATCTGGGGGATCACACCCGATGCCGCAGAATTCCTGAAAAAGATTTCGCCATACCCGGACAGGGCATCCACACCCTCCTGGATTCTGGCGCCGCCGGAATCATTGATTCCGATCATGGGAGCACCGGCTTTCATGGCCATATCCATGACTTTGCATATCTTTTTGGCCTGCATCTCTCCCAGGCTGCCGGCCCGGGATGTGAAATCCTGGGAGTAGGCAAATACCACACGGCCGTTCACTTTTCCATGACCGGTGACCACACCGTCAGCCGGAATGTCGACCTTTTCCATGCCAAAATTGGTACACCGATGGGTGACAAACATATCAATCTCTCTGAATGTCCCGGTATCAAACAGCAAGTTCAGGCGCTCCCTGGCATTGAGTTTGCCTTTTTCTTTCCGCTTGGCAAGGGCGGCGTCCCCCCCCATTTTCAGGATGGCCTCCTGCTTTTCTTTCAATTCCTGGATTTTGTCTGCAATTACTCCCATAAGTAGAACCCTTCCTTGTTATCTTCTAACCGTTGTTATTTCTTTACCGTATATATTTTTCCTGATGGTGGTTCAATCATACACTGAACCGCCAGGCACAGAACCACTCTTCTGGATGATCGTCCGGTGGGCACCCGATGCATTCGGTGTTGATCCTGGGATCAACCGCCCGGGCAAAATACTCATATTCAACCAGCCCTGCGGACTTACACGGGTAGTCATCCAGATTCTTTCGCTGCCGGGCAACCTGGACCCGGCACTCATTCATCTGGAAGACAAAACTGTTCTTTCCCTCATCCACGATGGACTGGGTGTTGATCAACGAATACATCCTGAACCCCAAGGCTTGCTTAAGTCCATCAAGTCCGGGTGTATCCTTCAGGCCTAAGAATTTTTTAATGGCACGTGCCTCATAGGGTGAAAACTGGGCCCAGCATGAATCATTACAGCGTTTGGCGTCATTCATGCCCTGATCGAACTCAATGGACTGAAACCATACGCCGTCATTGGCCAGCCAGTTTTTGGCCACGGTGTCCATCACCTTGTTCATCATGCTGTCATCCAGGTCCAGCAACGCTTTGGGCATGCCATCTTGGATTTCAAAACCAAACAGATCTGACAGCCGTTTAAGTTGAATACCCAAGCTTTTCCCGGTTGCGTTTTCAAGAATTTCCAGGGACTTTTCCAGACCCATTTGGTGACGGATTTCAGTGAGCCAAAAAGAATAGTGAACTACAATTCGATTGAACATGTCAATGATAAATCGAGCCTTGTCTTCCCTTTTCATCTCTTTTGGGGTGCTGCAGCATGATTCCATTCGCATCTCCTGTTTATAGCGCATCTTTTGAGTGAGCGCTCGATCAATCATAGTTAAACCCCTAAGCATTGTCAAGGAATCTAAGCACTTGAGCCCGCCATACCGTGATGCCTGATCACCGACCTGACCCCGTTGATCATACTCACGTTCCCAAAGCAGAAATACTTGGTAAAGTAGTCCTCCCTAAGTTTGAGGGTTTTGAATATCCGGTCTGCCGAATACCCTTTTTCCCTTAAGTTTAACACCTTTCCCTCAAAGTCTTCCAGAAATGACAGTTTGCTTTGGATTCGTTCCTTCCCGCCACTCAACTTGGGAAAATGGCAGCACAGCAGCATATCAAAATCCAGAGTCAGCACCTGCTGCAGGGAACGGATCTGAAGGCCGATATCTTCGTCTACCCTGAAAAATTTAATCCGGTCTGCCAGATATAGATCACCGGAAAACAAAATCCCCTCATCCTGCAGCAAAAACACGGTATGATCCTTTGAATGACCGGGGGTGTGCAGTGAAAGCATTTTTCCAAGAGGGGTCTCGATGGTTTCGGGAAAAGGCTGTATTTCGAGCGGCGTGGTTTTTCCCCATACATATTTTTGATAGGGCAGAATGGCGTAGGGCTTTTGCATCTTTGCAACCGTCAGCTCATGCCCGAAGATTGCGGCCGTGTTCTTCTCTTTGACAGCACTGGCATTTCCGCTGTGATCCTCGTGATGATGGCTGAGGTATACCTGTTTGACTTGGAAACGCTCTGCGATTTCAGTCACTTCCCGGGCCATGTGGGACTGACCGGTATCCACCATGATTCCGTCGAACACATAGCAGTATACGGTCATCAGCGGCGGTCCCATCAAAGACCACCCCAGCTTGAAACCGGTAATTTTGTCAAATTCAATTTGCTTGCAGTATCTCATGCTCCACAGACACCTGACAGGGTTTACCCAACTCGTATTCTCCTATCAGACTTACCCGATCAATACAAACTTTTTAGACTAAAGTGCTGCCTGTCCGAGTTTATCTATTTAAACAGATATGGTAGAATGACCGCCTGTTAAATCTCAAATGACGCTGTTTGCACTCGGGATCAAGTCATAAAACCTTTTTTAGGGGGGCTGCCCATGAAAAAAACCATAGGAATACTCATTGTTTTGGCCATCTTCCTGGCCGGTTTCAATGCATCTGCAATTGCCGGATATGATGCAGAAGTGATTCACTGGTGGGTGTCGGGCGGTGAATCAGATGCCTTACAGGTGATCATCGATGAGTTTGAATCCAGGGGAAACAATTGGATTGACACACCGGTCAAGGACTCATACCACGCTAAGACCGCAGCGATTTCAAGGCTGTTTTCCGGCAACCCGCCCACCGTGGTTCAGTGGCACGTGGGAGTGATGATCAAGGATCTTTATGAAGAGGGGCTTTTGGGAGATGTCAATGCGATTGCACAGACAGAGCAATGGCAGCAGGTGCTGCCCGCAGTGATATGGGATTATATCTATATCCATGACAAGGTGGTGGTGGTACCGGCCACCCTGCACGGTCAGAACTGGCTGTGGGCCAGCCAGAAGGTTCTTGACGCTTGCGGCCTCAATATGCCCGGCACCTGGGATGAATTTAAAACCGCCCTGTCCATTGCACGGGAAAAGGGATATATCCCCCTGGCCCTGGGTGGTCAGGCCTGGCAGGAAAACCTTTTGTTTCACTGTGTGGCCGTCGCCATCGGCGGGCCCGATTTTTATTTAAACGCCTTTGTCGATCATGACCCCAAAACCCTGTCCTCAGACACCATGGTTAAAATTTTCAAATCCTTTATCGAGCTTAGGCCATTCACAGACAAGGACAGTCCCGGCAGGGGATGGTCCGAGACTGCAGCGCTTTTGATCAATGAAAAAGCGGCCTTCCAGGTGATGGGAGACTGGGCAAAAGGAGAATTCATCAAAGCGGGTCTTACACCGGGAAAAGAGATCGGGTGCGCCCTCTGTCCGGGGACTGAAAACAGCTACCTGGCTGTTTCAGACGCCTTTGCCATGGTGGCTGTGAAAGATGATAGTGCGCTCAAAGCCCAGGCCCGGATCGCCTCCATCATCATGGACCCGGATGTCCAGAAACGGTTCAACCTGAAAAAAGGATCCGTGCCTGTGCGCAGCGATGTGTCTCTGGATGGATTTGATGCCTGTGCAAAACTGGCCATTCAAACGCTGAAAACCGGCCGGGTCCTGCCAAGCATGAACATGGGCAACCCGGCGCTGGTTGCCAGCGCCATGGTGGGCGTGATTCATAACTTCTGGAACAATCCTGCACCTGACCCTGAGCATGCGACCCGTGAACTTGCCGCTGCCATAAAGGAAGCCCGGTTTTAATTTCATGTCTGAATCCAACAGTTTATTCGGGACCAAACGCTTCCGGTTTGGAATACAGTTTCAACTGATTACAGCGTTTACACTTGTGGCGGTCATGGCGGCGGGTGCTGCGGTGATTGCCTGGTTTTCCATATCCCGGAGCCAGGCCCAGATGGGATATATCGTGAACCAGGTACTCCCCCGGGTGACGGCGGCCCAGGACCTGTCCAATGAGGTCACGGTGTTTGCCGCCTATACCGACGGTTTTGCCAAAATCAGCTCAGATGCGGACCGGAAGATATTGCTGGAGAATCTGAGCACGCGGTTGAGCCTGATTACCGGTATTTTTGCCGACCTGAAGGCCCATGGATATAATGATGATGTGATCGGTGACCTAAAGGAGAAGTTTAACCTGCTGGCCTCCAACCTTGCCCTTCAGGACCAGCTCTCCAGCCAGTATATCCATGCCGGACAGGCCCGTCAGAATGCCAGTACGGAGCTTCGGAATATGCACCGTGAATTTATTGAGGTGGCCAGACCAAGAATCCAACAGGGGTATATTGAATTCCTCGAACGCGGCAGGCAGATCAACGAAGAGATCCGAAATGCACTCTCCCTCATGGCAAGGGATGATACCGCCGCCTACAACAGGAAACTGGACGATGAACTCCGGGTCGGGCTTGAAACCATTATCAATATGGAAGCCGGTGAAATGCGTGCCAACCTCGAGATGGTCGCTGCGGCCTACCTGGCGGTCGGGTTGCTGAACGAGGCCATTGGCGCTGACTCCATTGAGCGGGTAACCGAACTGGAAAATGATTTTAAAACGATTCTTAAAACCGAAAAGAAACTTCGACTGATCCTGTCTCTTGCAAGACCGGAGAATCGAAAGGTCCTGACCACTGCGCTGCCCCTGCTGGCATTCGGACAGGGAAACAATAGTATCTTCACACTGCGAGTGGCCGAAATCCGGACCCGGGAGGCAGCACTCACGGTAACCAGAGAAAATATTCAACTCTCCGAGTCCCTGGGCCGATCCGTGGACCGGCTGGTTATTCAGGCCCGCAATGTATCTGAAATCGCCCTGACCCGATTGAACCACAACCTGTCCAGGGCCCGTTTCCTGCAGATGCTGGCAGCCATCTTCGCCACAGGGGTGACCATTCTGATCGGCTGGATTTATGTGGGAAGAAAGGTGATCAACCGACTCCTGGCACTGAGGCAATCCATGGAGTCCCAGGCCCTTGGCATTGAATCCCCGATCCCAAGCCAGGGAAATGACGAGATTTCCGACATGGCCAAAGCCCTTGAAACCTTTGTTCAACAAAGAAGGCAGGCCGAAATCGAACTCAAGTCCGCCAAGGAAAAAGCCGAAAAGGCCGATCAGGCAAAAAGCGAGTTTCTTGCCAACATGAGCCACGAGTTGAGGACCCCGCTCAATGCCGTTACCGGATTCAGCGAGCTGTTATCCTCCATTGCATCAACGCCCAAACAGCTCAATTACTCCAATGCCATAAAAACGGCAGCCCGAAATCTGTTAACCCTGATTAATGATATTCTGGACCTTTCCAAAATTGAAGCGGGTAAGATGACGGTCCAGCTGTCAGAGGTCAACCTGGCCACAATTTTTAATGATATTGAGCAGATATTTCATTTAAAGGTGCGCAACAAAAACCTGAGTCTTTCCAGTGAAATCGACCCCAGGCTGCCGCCTGCCTTATATCTTGATGAGGCCCGGATCAGGCAAATCCTGCTCAACCTGGTCGGCAATGCAGTCAAATTCACTGAAACCGGTTACGTCAAGGTCACGGCACGACTGGGAGGCTCGAACACCCTTAGCCCAAGGGGCGGCCAGCAGGCCGTCAACCTGAGTATTTCGATTGCCGATACGGGAACCGGCATTGACCCCAATATGCTGGATCGCATATTTGATCCGTTCCAGCAGTCTGACGGGCAGAATCATTCAAAATTCGAGGGCACCGGCCTGGGCTTGCCCATCAGCCGGAAACTTGCCCATATCATGAAAGGCGAGATCACCGTGGAAAGCACCCCTTCAAAGGGCAGCCTGTTCACGTTGAACCTCAGGAACGTCGGTGTACCGGAATCCGTACCCATCACACCGAATCAACCCTTGATATCTCATAAACATATTGTTTTTTCCAAAGCAAAGGTACTGGTCGTCGATGACAGCGAGTCAAACCGGGATTTTCTGTATGAACTGCTCAATCGAAAAAACCTTGAAGTGATGGTGGCAGAAAACGGACGGGAAGCCATTATGGTGGCCAGTGACTTTTACCCTGATATCATTCTCATGGATATCCGAATGCCTGTGATGAACGGTATTGAAGCGGCCACGCAATTGAAGGGGCATCCCAAAACCCGGCATATCCCGGTGATCGCCCTGACCGCTTCCCTATCCTATGACAGCAACGGGTATACCGAGTCACCCGTTATCGACGGGTTTTTACAAAAACCGGTGAAAATCCCCGACCTGATGGAACTGCTGTGCCGATACCTGGAACATGAAGAAGACAAATCAAGTGCACCTGACTCACACGTGGTTCCCATGCCTGACCTGACAGAGTCCCAGATACGGATCCTTCAGGAGAAATGCAGTTCCACCCCGCTTGCCACGGCCCTGAAAACAGAGATTATGCCGGCGGTCACATCTCTTAAATCCTCCTTTATCATGGGAAATGTGAGTATCCTGGGAAACCGGCTGATCCAGGTGGGAAATGAATGGCATGTTGACTTTTTCATGGATATTGGCAAAGATATGATTCAGCAGGTGATGCTGTTTGATATCGATCGTATTGAGAAGATGCTGGACATACTGTATCAGGTCCTGTGTATCATTCTTAAAACCCGTTCAGAAGACGCCGCCATAAAATATGACCAGTAAAAACAAACCACTCATCCTGATTGTGGATGATAATACCCGGAACCTGAAATTTTTAGGAACGTTGCTCATGGACAACGGGTATGATGTAGGGGTGGCGCAAAATGGTCATAAAGCGCTTGAATTTATAGAAAAAACTATTCCCCATCTTATTCTTCTCGATATCATGATGCCTGAAATGGATGGGTTTGAAGTGTGCCGCAAACTTGGTCAGAACCGGTCGACTGCCGCAATT
>QZLA01000116.1 GCA_004796375.1 Desulfobacteraceae bacterium | reverse complement strand
CTATTTGTGATGGTGGTTGAACGGTTAAAAATAGTTAGATACAATATTCAAATCGCCTTGTCAAAAAGCTTTTGACTTTTAAGGGCATTAAGTTTATCATTGCAGCGTTTTCAAGACGCATAATATGTACAGAATTAAGGTGATTCAACTATGAGCGACGGTTTGACATATGCGGATTCCGGCGTAGATATCGACAAGGCTAACCGGCTGGTCGACCGCATTAAGAATATAGCAAAATCAACCCCCCGTACCGGGGTGATGGGAGAGATCGGCGGATTTGGCGGCCTGTTTTCCCTCAACCTTTCCAATGTCGCCAACCCGGTCCTGGTCAGCTCCACGGATGGTGTGGGCACCAAGCTTAAAATCGCCTTTCTGATGGACAAACATGACACCGTGGGTATCGATCTGGTGGCCATGTGTGTGAACGATATTCTGGTGCAGGGTGCCAAACCCCTGTTCTTCCTGGATTACCTGGCCATGGGAAAACTGGATAACCGTGTTGCCGAAGATATCATCCAGGGGATCGCATCGGGCTGCTCCCAGGCCGGATGTGCGTTGATCGGCGGCGAAACTGCCGAAATGCCGGGAATGTATCACGATGGTGAATACGATCTTTCCGGATTCTCCGTGGGGCTTGTGGACAATGACAAGATTATTGACGGATCATATATCCGGAACAACAACCAATTGATCGGCATTTCATCATCCGGTATTCATTCCAACGGTTTTTCACTGGTCCGGAAAATTCTGTTTGAAAAATGCAAATATGATGTATCCACTCAACTCAATGACCTGGACCGGCCCCTTGGGGAAGAGCTGCTTACCCCGACAAAAATATATGCCTCAGCAGTACTCAGCCTGCTGCGTGACCTGCCGGTCAGGGGCTTGGCACATATTACCGGCGGGGGCATTGATGAAAACATCATTCGCATCATCCCTGAAGCCTGCAAGGTCTCTATTAAAAAGGGATCCTGGGACATCCCGCCGATCTTCAACATCCTTCAAAAAGAGGGGGCCGTTCCCGAGCAGGAGATGAAGCGGACCTTTAACAACGGTATCGGTATGATTGTTGTGGTCCCTGAAGAATCTGTCCAGGAGGTGCTTGACCGTCTCAGTGCCATGGAAGAAGATGCCTATCTGATTGGCGAGGTGCTCGAAAGAGATCCCAGCGAACCCCAGGTGGAGTGGGTATAGCCTTTCTGCCATGCTGATTTTAGGGATTGAGTCATCCTGTGATGAGACTGCGGCTGCAGTGGTCAAAGATGGCACCCATATCTTATCATCCGTTATATCTTCACAGATTGATGTTCACAGCCGTTATGGCGGTGTCGTGCCTGAACTGGCTTCCCGGATGCATATTGAAGCCGTTCATCCCGTGGTGTCAAGCGCTCTTGAGCAGGCCGGTGTTACCCCGGGTGACCTTGACGGTATCGCCGCCACCCGCGGACCCGGATTGATCGGCGCACTGCTTGTGGGATTCTGCTATGCCAAGGCCTTTGCCCTTGCGCGCGACCTTCCCCTGGCCGGAGTCAATCACCTTCATGCCCATATCTATTCACTGTTCCTTGAAGAAGATCATCCGGAATTCCCGTTTATCGCCCTGGTGGTTTCCGGGGGGCATACCAACATTTATCATGTCCGTTCACATAAAGAATTTATCCTCATGGGCCAGACACGGGATGATGCTGCCGGAGAGGCATTTGATAAAATCGCCAAAATGCTTGATCTGGGTTATCCCGGTGGTCCGATCATTGAAAAACTGGCAAACCAGGGTCAACCGCTGAAAGAGAAATTTCCCAGGACCCTGCTGGAAAAAGACAGTTTTGATTTTTCCTTTTCCGGCCTGAAATCATCAGTGCTCAGATACCTGACCACTCATCCGGTCCGGAGTGATACCGATAAAATGAATATTGCCGCATCGTTCCAGGAGGCGGTGATCGATGTTCTGACCACCAAGCTGATCCGTGCAGCCGCCCACCAGCAGTGTGGCCGCATTGCCATTACCGGCGGCGTATCTGCCAACCGGACCTTTGCAGAGCACCTGTCTCGTGAAGCCAAGTCGCGCGGCATAAAGGTGTATGCCCCATCTCCCGGTTTGTGCACCGACAATGGCGCCATGATTGCTGCGCGGGGGTTTCACATGCTCCGGAACAATGACCTGTGCGAACATGATGCCGATGTATTTTCAAGGGAAAAAACCGCCTGAAGTCCGGCTCCGGTCTAATCTCTTTTACCGTAAAAGATATCTTTGCAGTCCAAACAGATCGTATGGGTGAGTTCCGCCGGAGTGGCTTTTCTCACATAGGCATCCAAGGGCCACCACTTTCCATCTTCATCCCGGATACGCTTACAGCCGCTGCAGATGGGAAGCAGGCCCCTGAGGATTTTATTTTCCTTGAGCAGGGTTTCTTTTTCGTCAATCGCCTTTTTAAGATCTGAAATCAAACGGTCTTTTTGGATTTCAGCGGTTTTCCTTTTGGTGATATCCCGGGTAATGCCGATCACTTTAAGGTCACCGTTCACCTCCCGGACCAGCCTGGCTTTTATTTCCGCCCAGTAATGGTGCCCCAGCTTGTGGATTAGTTCCACCTCGACTGCCCTGACATTTTTAATTCCCTTTTCAAACCGGGGAATTTCCTCGGTCAGCAGATCGGTGATCTGCTTGAATGACTTGGGGGTGAGCCGCTCTCCCGCACTCGTCTCAAGATATTCTTCTGAGCTGAACCCGCTGATATCCTTTATGGATTCAGTAATATAATCAAATCTCAAGGTTTTAACGTCCAGAGTCCAGATGGCATCGATCAGGTTCTCAGACAACAGGCGATGATTTTTCTCAAGTTCTTTTATTTTTGCAACATTGTCTGTCATGCATTATGCTCCTTTCCGGATCCCTGTTTCATCAAGCAATTGCCGTAAAGCACGGATGAGTGCCCCTTCCGGTATGGGTTTCATCAAGTACTTGTTGGCCCCCATCTTCAGTGCGCTCTCATCATTGACCACCTCACTGAACCCGGAACAGAGTATGATCGGTATCTTGGGATCTGTCGACCGAACCTCCTGGATCAACTCCATACCGGTTTTTCCGGGCATGGTCATGTCGGTGATAATCAGGTCAAATCGGCGGGGCTGTGCCTGGAACGCCTCAAGTGCCTCAAGACCGTCACGGAAAAGGACGGTCCGGTATCCATACTCTTCAATGATGCCCTTTAAGGTATCCCTGATGTCGGCTTCATCATCTGCCACCAGTATCGTTTCTGTGCCCATGAGACCGGATGTTGTTTTCTCGGCAGGCGTTGATTCCCGGTCATCCCCGTATTCAGCGAGGCTGTCTGACAATGCGTCAGTTTCGACGACCGGAAAGTACAGCTTGAAAAGGGTACCTTTTTCAAAACTGCTTTCCACATCGATGAACCCGTCATG
>QZLA01000227.1 GCA_004796375.1 Desulfobacteraceae bacterium | reverse complement strand
GCCCCTGATGGGTCTGGCACTGGTCACCATGGTTTACGGGGCCTGCCTGACCCTGGCTCAGACCGATATCAAGCGGTTCTGTGCCTGCTCCACCATCAGCCAGATCTCCTACTCGGTGTTTGGTGTGGGTGCCATGACCGCCCTGGGAATCCAGGGCGGGATATTCTATTTTCTAAGCCATATTCTTGGCAAGGCGGTGCTGTTTTCAACCGCCGGAATGGTGGTGTATGTGACCGGGCAGCGGGACATGACCAAAATGGGCGGCCTGTCCGGGCAGCTGCCAACGCAGATGGTTCTGTGGATGATGGCGGCAATGATCTTGTCTGCCCTGCCTCCGACCAGCGGGTTTGTGGGAAAGTGGCTCTTTTTTAACGGCGCATTTCAGCGGGCATCGTCACATCCGGCCGGGATCCTCATGATTGTCATTGCGGTTCTCTCCACCCTGCTGACCCTGGTGTATACCTTTGGGGCCGGATTCCGGATTTTTTTCGGGCAATCAGCAGGGGGAACGGGCCGGATTAAAAAAGCGCCCCTGTCCATGGCCCTGCCCGTGCTAATGTTGGCCCTGCTGAGCCTGATCCTCGGTATCTACCCCGAACCGGTATTGACATTGTTCGCAAGTGTGATTCAATTGGGATCCTGAAATGTCAGGATAGGGTCATGAGGCGTCGGGATCAGCCGGTTGAAAGGGAAGGGTAATGGTAAAACAGGTGCCCTCCCCAAAGGTTGAATCCACCTGGATGCGTCCCCGGTGCTCCTCCACCAGTTTGGCAGTCACCATCAACCCCAGTCCGGTGCCTTTCTGGCCCTTTGCCGAATAGAAGGGGGCAAACAGGTTGTCCCTGTCTTTTTGACTCATCCCGGTCCCGTTGTCCCTGACCCGGAATGAAATGGTCTGGTCCGGGTTGAGTGTGGTGGACAAATGGATCTGAAGGTCCCGGGCGTCATCTTCCACATTTCGGCAGGCGTCCATGGCATTGGTTACCAGGTTCAGCAGTGACCGGTGGATGGTCTGGGGATCCATCCTCACATTGCCGAGATCCGGGTCCAGGGCTTTCATCACCCCGATATTCTGGCTGGCGGCATGGGAGTCCACCAGCTTGATGACATCCTCCACGATATCATTGGGAAGACACTCTGTGAACTCCGGTTTTCTCTCTTTGGAGTAGGTCAGCAGGTTCTGGACCAGTTCGGATGTACGGTCAATATTATTTTTAATGGTTTGCCAGCCGGCTTTTATCTTTTCGGTATTTTCATTTTTGATCCCGATATCCATGACATAGCTGCCCCCCTTGAGGCCGAGCAGGATATTCTTGATATAATGGGCCAGACCGCTGATGGTCTGGCCGATGGCTGCCAGGCGTTCGGACTGGACAAGTTCCTTTTCAAGCTTCTTGATCTCGGTCAGGTTGTGGAAGAAGAATGCACTGCCGACCAGGGTGCCTTTTTTGTGCAGAAAGGAGGTGGAGTATCGGACCGGGACATGACCGCCGTCTTTTTTCTTCAGGGTGATCTCCTTCCAGGGGGTCATCCGGTCTGCCCGGTTTTGGGAGGCCTGCTGCTGGAACAGTTTGATCATTTCCGGGGTATAGGACAGATCCACCGCCATCCGGTTCATGACGTCAAAAAACGGGGTGCCGATCAGCTCTTTGGGTTGATACCCGTATTCATCCTCAACGCGCTTGTTGATATTGATAATCTCAAGTGTCCGGCTGTCCACCATGAAAATGGGGTTGGGATTGTTGTTGAACAGGATACGGTACTGGTCATGCATAAACGCGATGGTCCGGTACTGTGAATCCAGTTCCGCCTGGGCTTTTTTCTCCTGGGTGCTGTCGCGGAGCGTCTCAATGGCCCCGATGATTTTTCCATCCTCTGACTTGATGGGGGCAGCGGTAAAAAAGATCCACTTTCCATTTTCTCCCAAATGGGGGAAAAACTCTTCGGCTTCATAGGCTTCAGGGATTAGTGTCGATTTTTTCCATTTGTCCCCGTAGTATTCGGTGATCTGGGACTCGTCCATCCCGTTGACGATCACATCGGCCATGGTGGGGCGTTGGGATTTCCTGAAAGGGGACCACTGCCGGTCCGTCCCGATCAGCTGGTGAGATTTGAACCCGGTCAGGTCTTCGCAAGCACGGTTCCAATGGGTCACGACATGGTTGTTGTTGATAATAAATGTCGGGATCATCGACCCGTGGATAATCTGGCCAAGTTCCTCCTCCATGAGGAGCAGGTTGCGGGATTCGGCCTTGAAATATGCAGACTGGGCCCTGGACATCTCCTGGAACCGGGAGCACAAGGTGTCAATGGTGTCTTCCAGGCGGGTAGGGTCGATTTCGCCGGAGCGGATCTGCTGCATGATCCGTGATCTCTCTTTTTGAATGCTCAAAGACAGGATCAGCGCGGACGCCCCGTGACGGTCAATGGACATGACCCGGATCTCTTTGGGGCAGTGGGTGTCAATCCAGTACCGCAGCGACGGGTCGGGGTGGATCAGTAGAATCAGGTCAAGGGGCTTGAGGGTAAAGAGTTCTTTGAAGTTGTTTGTTGTTGGAAGGTTGTTTTCACAGGCAAATCTTATGCCTTGGCTTTCCGAAGATGCATCTGCTATAGAAAGTACCCTGCAGTTCAGGTCTTTGAGACCATCATCGATAAGGAGTTCCAGGATATCTTTGCAAGGGGCTTTGCCGCCAATGACAGCAATATTCAAATCCTTGAAGTTGAATTCTTCCATGGTCTGCTCCTGACCCGGGTTTGAATTTTATTGAGGGGGTGTTGCCATTAACCTGCTCCGAGTAATTTTTCCTGTAAATTGAATCAGATATACCTTATCAGGATGCTAAATTTCTTGTCAATGGAAAAAGCCCATCCGGGTTCAGTCGCTGACCAACACGGTTGGGCTTTTAGAATTTCAGAATCGTATGGATGGGGTATCAGTTCACCAGCTCACTGACAATCGCGTCGCCCATCTGTTCCGTATTGACGGCCGTTCCCGGGTTATGGGTCAGGTCTGCCGTGAAAATATCCTTGTCGAGCACGGTAGATATGGCGTTGACAATGGCATCGGCTGCCTGGGTATGACCAAAGGTATACCTGAGCATCATGGCGGCCGACAGGACCTGTGCGATCGGGTTTGCAATGCCTTTTCCTGCGATGTCGGGGGCCGATCCGCCGGCCGGTTCATACAGCCCGAATTTTTCCTCGTTCAGGCTGGCTGAGGCCAGAAGGCCCATGGAGCCTGTGATCATTGCACATTCATCAGAGATTATATCCCCGAACATGTTCCCGCAAAGCAGGACATCAAACTGGTGGGGATCCTTCACGAGCTGCATGGTGGCGTTATCCACATAAATATGGTTCAGGGTCACGTCAGGATAGGATTTTGCCATTTCAGTGACCACCTCACGCCACAGAACCATGGACCAGAGTACATTGGCCTTGTCTACGGAGGTGACAATACCCCGCCGTATCCGGGCCGCCTCAAAGGCCATTTTTGCAATCCGTTCGATCTCCCGGCGGGTATATACCATGGTATCATAGGCTTTCTCATCAGGTCCTGCGCCATCCCGCCCCTTGGGCTCTCCAAAATAGATGCCGCCGGTGAGTTCACGGACACACAGGATATCAAAGCCGGTTTTTACAATTTCAGGTTTGAGTGGAGATGCAGACGCCAGCTTGGGGAAGACACGCGCCGGGCGCAGGTTGCAGTAAAGCCCGAAATGCTTTCGCAGCGGCAGGAGTGCACCTCGTTCCGGCTGCTGGTCCGGGGGAAGATTTTCCCACTTGGGGCCGCCGACCGAGCCGAACAGAATGGCATCACTCTGCTCGCAGAGTTTCAGGGTGGCGTCGGGCAGTGCCTTTCCATGATTATCTATGGCAGCGCCTCCCACATCGGCAGATTTATACTCAAAATCAAGATCAAACAGGTCAGATACCCGGTCAAGCACCTTAATCGCCTGGGCCATAACTTCCGGTCCGATTCCATCCCCTGCAAGGACAGCGATTTTATTCACAGCAATTTTCTCCTTTAAAATTTTAAATCTTCTGGTAAACCATGTATATTACATGGATATATTACATGATGCCAAGGATGACAACCATTTTGTTAAGTTTATTTAAAGAAAATTTATAAATACTGGAATATATGTCATGAACAAAGGCTATATCCATATCTACACCGGAAACGGAAAGGGAAAAACCACCGCTGCCATAGGCCTTGCCATCCGTGCGGCCGGTCATGGGATGAAAACCTTTATCGGCCAATTCATGAAGGGGCAGTACTATGGGGAACTCAGTGTACTCAATGAGATGAATCTTATCGATGTGGAGCAGTTCGGCGATGAAGGGTGCATCACCCGGGACCAGGTGACACCGGCACACCGCGAGCATGCGCAAAAGGGCATCGAACGGATTGGGCAGATATTTGAATCCGGTCAGTACGACATCGTTGTCATGGATGAGGTGTGTGTGACCATCTGGTTTGGGATCCTGACCGAATCACAGGTCCTTGATGTCATTCGATTCAAACCCGTGCACACCGAACTGATTCTCACCGGGCGATATGCCCCCCAAAGTCTGATCGCGCAGGCAGACCTGGTCACGAGCATGGAGGAGGTCAAACACTACTACAATACCCATGAAATTCCATCGCGGAAAGGAATCGAAAATTAGGGCGAATCCACTGGAAAGCGGAGATCACCCTGTGATGAGCTTTTGGACTATTTGACGATAACTTTTTTGGCAGAAAGGCCCTTATCGTTTTCTTCTACTTCAAACTCGACGGTTTCTCCTTCGGATAGTGTTTTAAAGCCCGGCATGTCAATGGCTGAATAATGTACGAATACATCTTCCCCGCCTTCCTGTTCAATAAAACCAAAGCCTTTTTTTGAATTAAACCATTTGATTGTTCCGGATACTGCCAAAATATTTCTCCTCGCTTGACATTAAATGTCTGGCAGCCGATGTAGCTATGCTATGGCTGCATTCCAGAATAACACTATCTGCATTATTAAGATTTATTAAAAAAAGCAAGGAAAAAAAAAGGGGCTGCGAAAAAACTGCAGCCCCTTCAGAGTCAAGTATGGAAATGGTCAGCTATTTCCTGTTGGAATACTCCGCATACGTCATTGCAGTGGTTCTGTATACCAGATGTGCCATTTTGGAAAACGGCAGGAACAGGAACAGGTTCCAGATGGCAATCAGGTGCAGGAAGTAGAAAAAGTAGGAAATTCCTGCAAGGTGAGCCAATCTGGCCATTTCTGTCAGCATACCGGTCGCACCGAGGCCGAATACCACCCAGAGGATGTACCAGTCTTTATAGGCGGTTTTCTGTTCTTCGTTGGCCATTCTGTTTTTAATCATCAGACCGGATCCGATCACCAGGGCAACACCGGAGATGTTGGCCAGCCACTTCAGCGGATTCAGCTGGGAGTAGGGGCCGGGAGCATGGAAGATGTACAGCAGTACAAATCCGATGGAGGTTACAATGAACAGGCCGATAAAGGAGTACAGCACCATCATATGCGGGGTGGCGCGGTCCTTATTGGTTGTACATTCATTAAACTTCTGGTGTTTCAGGATTATCGGAACCACGCGCAGCAGCGCCTGGAACAGCTCTTTGTAATCAATGCTGGTCTTGTCGGTCTTGCCTTCGAGCATGGCATTTTCATGGATGTCGGTAATAAACTTTTTAAGGCTTAAAAAGAATACCGCAACAACAAAAATGGCAGTGGGCACAAAGGTCATGTCAACGAACCAGGTAGAGAAGAAATCTGCCTGGGCAATCACATGCTCGCCTTCGTGGGCATGGGACCAGTCAAAAAACGGTACATATTTGAAGACCTTGGTCATAAAATCGCCGGCATTCATGGTGATGAATGCAAAAATGGCAAACCAGACCGCCTGGATTCCCAGGATAAACGGCAGTTTTGACGGATCATTCACTGCCTGGGCCAGGAATTTGGGCTGGGCATAGTCTTCAATGGCAGCGGATCTGACAGCAGAGAGAACATCACCGGGTGCTGCGCCCCTGGGGCACAGGTCCGTACAGTCTCCGCAGTGGTGGCACAGCCAGATGTCACCGCTGGTTATCAGTTTATCTTTAAGACCCCAGGAAGCTGCGATCATCTCCTTTCTGGGAAAGGGGCTGTCTTCCGGAGCAATAGGGCAGGCCACAGAACATGTTGCACACTGGTAACATTTCTTGAGCGTATCCCCACCAAGCTCCCGGACTTGAGCGATAAAGTCAAGATCGGGTTGTGCCAGGTATTTTTCAGTCATACGAGTACCTCCTAAGATAGCACAGTATCGTTAATTAAAAGCCTTTAAACGGGTTCGGTCCCAGATCTTCGACCTCTTCAACAAACTCGTTAATGATCTGAGGCAGCTTGTCATACTCGTCAATGGCAACTTCAGCAAATTTAACACGCTCTTCTTCAAGTGCAAGACTGGTCAAGGCATCTCCAATTTTCTGGACACGGACTTCAGCGAGCTCGGAGCCTTTAACAAAGTGACACTGGTAATCATCACCATGTTTACAGCCGATGAGGATCACACCGTCCATACCCTGGGCCAGTGCATCCTTGATCCAGATGGAGTTCACAGAACCCAGGCAGCGTACCGGGATAAACCGGACGTTGGGTGAGTAATCGACACGGCTTGCGCCCAGCATATCCAGTGCCGGATACGCATCGTTCTCACAGATCAGGGCAACAAATCTGAAGGGCGGCTCATCATAGTCATCTTCTGACGGTACGCCAACAGCCTTGATCTGGGATCCGATGGAATCAATGGTGTAGTCCTTGAAGGAGATGATTCTTTCAGGGCAGGCACCCATGCAGGTACCGCAGCGGCGGCATCTGGTCGGGTTGGCTTTGGGCGTACCCTTTTCGTCATCATCCAGGGCGCCGAAGGGGCATTCAACCGTACATCTCTTACACTGGGTACATCTCTGGAAAAAGAAGTCCGGATAGGTCATGTCACCGGATCTCGGGTGAACGGACACACCGCGGTCTGCGCTTTCGATACACTGGATCGCCTTGAGTGCGGCACCCGTGGCATCTTCGATGGACTCTTCAATGGTCATGGCGCGCCTGATGGCACCGGCAGCGTAGATACCGGTTCTCTGGGTCTCATAGGGGAAGCAGATGTAGTTGGAGTCTGCATACCCGCCGAAGATATCATTGTCCCTGAAACCCGGACCCTGTCTGTAGGCAAGGTTTACAACCGGATCATCCACAGTCACGGGAACCATCCCGGCTGCGACAACCACCATATCGGCTTTGAGTGCCAGGCTGTCACCCAGCAGGGTGTTGGTTGCGGTTACGGAAAGCTGTCCGCCGCTCTGGGCCACTTCTGTTACAGCACCCTTGGTCATGAAAACACCGTCATCCTGCTGCATGCTCTTGTAGAAGTTCTCCTGCAGTCCGGGGGTTCTCATGTGCTGATACACCACGTAGGCTTTCCCATCGGGATAGTCTTCTCTAACATACTTGGCCTGTTTCAGGGCCACCTGGCTGGTTACGGAACCGGTGTATTCAAAATCGGCATCATCTTCATCCGCGCCCGGAGACTGGATGAACACAACATTTTTCGCTTCTTTGCCATCAGACGGTCTGACAATTTTGCCCTTGGCTGCAATCTGCTCGAATTCATGGTTGGTCACCACGTCCGGAAGATCGATACCGAGGTGGGCAAACGCTTCGCCTTCAATTTCAGCAGGGCGCCATCCGGCAGCCAGAACTACCGCACCGTAAAGCTCTCCGTCCGGGTCAAGCTGCAGGATGTCGTTTTTGCCTTCGTTGTATTCCAGATATTTGGCATGGGCATCTTCTGCATTGAGTTCCTTGCCGCTTTCATCAACCAGCATCTCTTCCGGCAGCGGGAAGGGAACGTCAAACGGAATTT
>QZLA01000325.1 GCA_004796375.1 Desulfobacteraceae bacterium | reverse complement strand
TCCAATTCCCAGCTCAGGGCACTTGCTGAAGTTTATGGGTGTGAGGATTCCCAGGACAAGTTTGTAACGGATTTTGTAGCCGCGTGGAATAAGGTGATGAATCTTGACCGCTTTGATCTTGCCTGATTAACGTTCTTTCTAAGGGCAGCCGACAGCATTGAATAGCGGCGTTACATGTTGATGTGTAGCGCCGCTATTTTTTTTGTAGATATATTTCAATCTATTAAATACATTTGAGATATTGCTTTCTTGATGTGGGCTTGTGTAATGTGAACATCATTCGAAATAAAAAAACATAAGATATGAATGAAAATGCAAAAATTCTTATTGTAGACGACGATCCGTTTACCCGCAAATTGCTCAATCGAATACTGAATCAACTCGGTTTCCATAGCATACTGGAAGCTGATGACGGCACCGCTGCCTGGGATATTCTGGAAAATGAGACGGTTGATCTGGTTATCGCCGACTGGGTGATGCCCCAAATGAGCGGTTTAGAGCTCCTAAAGAAAATTCGCTCAGGAGAAACCACTAACATGACTCCTTTTATCATGCTCACCGGTCAGGCAGATAAGGAAAACGTGTTGGAAGCCGTCAATTCAGGTGCATCCAATTATATCGTTAAACCGTTTTCTGCGGAAACAATAAGGGACAAAATCGGTAGTATCTTTATGTGAACAACATCCTTCGTCCCACCGATGATACGTAAATTAAAAACGACCCAGGCATTCTTGTTCTTTTGCATTCTTTGGCGTATTCGTATAAGATCAGTCTCGGAATTGGATAATAGAATTGTATCAGGCATTGTATAACCGTTTACAGATATGCTGGGTATCCCAAATGGGAGGAATATCATGAAAAGAAGTTGTTTTTTCCCCTGTCTGCTCATTTTTCTGTTTTTTTTATCTTCCGTGTCACACGCCGGGGATGAAACCGGGCTGACTGAAGGACAGACCATCTATGTTCCTGCGTATTCACACATCTACATCGGCAGCACTGAAAAAGAGTTTTCCCTCACCATTACGTTGAGCATCAGGAATATTGATCTGGATAACCCGATCGAGATCACGATAGTGGATTATTATGAAACCCAGGGAAAACTTCTGAAAAAATATCTGAACAAGCCCATCACATTAAAACCGCTGGAATCATTGCGTTATGTCATTCCTGAGAAAGACAAGAGCGGCGGCTCCGGCGCCAATTTTATTGTTGAGTGGAAGTCGGATAAGCCGGTCAATCTCCCCATTGTCGAATGCATCATGATCGGGGCCAAATCCACCCAGGGCATATCGTTTGTCTCCCGGGGGCGTGAGATTCATCATTAAAACGATCCAGGGATAAGTGCAGATGGGCATCGCTGCTGACATTGCAATCATTGTGGTGGCCGGCCTGATCGGCGCGATCATTGCCCAGCGGTTAAAACAGCCGCTGATCATTGGATACATCCTTGCCGGAATCATGGTGGGTCCATTTACCGGCGGGGTCACAGTGGCCAATGTGCATGACATAGAACTGCTGGCCGAGATCGGCGTTGCCCTGCTGCTGTTTGCCCTGGGCTTGGAGTTTTCACTCAAAGAGCTGAAACCTGTCGGCCGCATTGCACTGATCGGCACCCCGATACAGATCCTCCTGACCATGGCACTGGGGTTTGGCATCGGGTGGTTTTTCGGCTGGGAATGGCTTGATGCATTGTGGTTGGGCGGATTAATCGCCCTGTCCAGCACCATGGTGACATTGAAGACCTTGATGAGTCATGGAAGGATCGGTACACTCTCCAGCCGGGTGATGATCGGTATGCTGATTGTACAGGATCTTGCTGTTGTACCATTGATGATTATCCTGCCGCAGCTCAGTGAACCCGGTGCCGGACTTCCCCTGCTGGGCTGGGCAGCGGTGAAGGCCGCCATATTTTTGTTTCTAATGATCTTTGTGGGAACCCGGATCATCCCCCGGGTGATGACCTATATTGCCAACCATAACTCCAGGGAGCTGTTTCTTCTGGCCATCACGGCCATCGGCCTGGGCATCGGTTACGGGACTTACCTGTTCGGGCTGTCTTTTGCCTTTGGTGCTTTTGTGGCCGGAATGGTACTCAGCGAATCTGAATACGGGCACCAGGCATTAAGCGATATTATCCCTTTACGGGACCTGTTCGGGCTCCTTTTCTTTGTGTCGGTCGGCATGCTCCTGGATCCGGTCTTCCTGGCCAAAAACTGGAAAATCATACTGGTCGTGGTGATATTGGTATCAATGGGAAAGGGGGTGATATTCGGTACATTGAGTACTGTCTTCGGATACGGGAATGTGGTACCGCTGGCCGTTGGGCTTGGGCTGTTTCAGGTCGGTGAATTTTCTTTTGTCCTGGCCCGCGTGGGCATCAGCACCGGATCGATATCTAATGACCTGTATTCACTGGCGTTGACCACCGCTATCGTAACCATGGTCTTAACCCCTTTTATTTCAGGGTTGACAGCACCATTGTATGCATGGCGAAAACGCCGGTTCAAACACGAGGCCATACAGACCATCAACCTGCCTGAATCCGGTCTGCAAGACCATGTGATCATCGCCGGCGGGGGACGGGTCGGTCAATATATCGCTCAGGTGCTTCAACGTCTGGAACGCGCATTTGTCATCATTGAGATGGATTACCGGCGGGTCACCCAGGCAAAGGATCAAGGATTTTCGGTTATTTACGGTGACGGCAGCCGGGAGATCGTCCTGGAGGCGGGTACGGTTCAGAATGCCTGCCTCGTGGTCATCACAATCCCGACCATGATGGTGACACGGACCATTGTTGATCAGGTCCGCCATGCCAACCCGGATGTTCACATCGTGGCCAGGGCAGAAGGCATCGAGCAGATGCAGGTCCTGCATGAACACGGTGTCTATGAGGTGGTTCAGCCGGAGTTTGAGGCCGGACTTGAAATGACCCGGCAGGCCCTGCTTCACCTGAATCTGTCCACCACAGATATTCAACGATTCACTGATACCATTCGCCGGGAACTCTATGCCCCGCTGCTTAAAACCCACCAGGGTTACCAGGCCGTCGCCCACCTGCAAAGCGTATCACATCTGCTGGAATTGAACTGGGTGACTTTAACCTTTGAAAGCCCGCTCATCGGCCGGACGATCCAGGAACTGAAACTTCGCAGCCGTACCGGGGTATCTGTGGTCGGGGTCATGCGTGATGGTGATCTGCACCCCAACCCTGATGCTGACTACCGGTTTAATATCGGCGATTTGGTTGCTGTTTTGGGCAATGCACAACAGATCAATGATTTTCAAAGCTTGATCATCCCCCCGGATTTTATTAAAACATAATGTAGATTGAAATGCTTTATGCATTGGCAGGTTTCTATAATGGTTGGATCCATGATGACAATTTTACGATACTTAATTGCGATATATATCATCGGGGGGTATTCAGCCCATGCGACCACGTTACTGCTGGTGACACTCGAGAGCCCGCCTGCTGAGTATTCCGTTAACGGGAACAGTACCGGACGAAATGTTGAAGTCGCCCAGGAATGTTTCAAAAGAATGGGGTATCGCAGCG
>QZLA01000233.1 GCA_004796375.1 Desulfobacteraceae bacterium | reverse complement strand
CCTGCCGTGAGGCAGAGACGGAAAACCACGGGTCTCAAACTAGCCGAGGAGCGATCGATATTCAGCAGCGCTCCCGGGATAATGAAGAGACAGCCGGGCTGCAACGCGCATGACTTTCAAACTCTGCGAACCGGGTGGTTTAGAAACCGCCCGGTTTTTTTACTTTACAGAGGACGAATGGAACAGGCGCATCACGACAAGATCAACCCATCCGGTGAGGATGAACCGGGCTTTACCATTAACGACAGTCACAAAGACTACCTTGAGATCGTTATTACCGGCCTGTTGCATAAAACACTCATACTCAATGCGTCCCGTTCGGTGCTGAACCACCCTGATTACTACACGAAAAACACATTGTGGGATTTTACCCGGGCCCGGATGGGATTGAATATCCAGGAACTCAAAGAGATCATCGGAATTCTTGGATTGTTCAGGCCCCAAAAGTCCGAATTTGCCAACAGGGGCGCGTTTCTGGTCAAAGGTCGAATGAATGCTTCCATTGCCAACATGTTTGTCGGCATGACCGCTCTGCTGCCATTCAAATACCGGGTGTTCTCTGATATTCAAAACGCAAA
Source organism: Desulfobacteraceae bacterium (assembly GCA_004796375.1). GTDB lineage: Bacteria > Desulfobacterota > Desulfobacteria > Desulfobacterales > Desulfobacteraceae > MADRE2. Next base: position 3,087 of record QZLA01000233.1, on the reverse strand, counting down.
GGCCTATGTCAAACAATAGACCGGTAAGGGTCTGCCGCTTGTATTTACAGGGATTAAACTCTTATATCATTTGCATTAATTTTTTGCTTTGTCCTGGAAATTAATGTATTCTGCCTGATAATACGGTTAATTCGTCAGTTCTCAATCCGCAAGTCGAACCCTCAACCCTCTGGATGCTTTTGTGATGATCCATGACCAATCACCAAGCAGGCAGGGTCGTCAGGAAAGATCGGTAAAATGGCACCTGTCTTTTTTTGCAGCACTTCTCCTGCTGCTGGTTACTCGTCCCTGCGCTTCCGAGTTGATCAAGGTCGGTATTTTCCAGAACAAACCCATTGTATATTTTGAACAGGAACCCAAAGGTCTTTTTGTCGAGATCCTGGATTATGTTGCTGAGAAAGAGGGATGGGAGATTGCATATATTCCTTGTGAACTCAGGGACTGTCTTGCTTTTCTCAGGCAAAATGATCTGGATCTGATGACCTGCCTTGGAGAAAGCCCTCAGAGACTCAAGCACTTTGTTTTTTCAAAAGAGATGATATGGACGTTCTGGGGAACGATTTACGCGATTGATAAACAGATCAACACCATACTTGATCTCAAAGGAAAACGGATCGGTGTAAGGCGGAAGAACAAAATCACGGCAGCCCTTAAGGATCTGGTCACCCGGTTTGGTCTGAAAATGGAATTTGTATATGTTGATAATTATGATGCAGCATTTGACGCGTTGACCCAAAAGCGGGTCGATGCAGTGGCTGTAAACAATACCACCGGCTTTAACAGGCTCAGGACCGATCCGCTGCTTCATAAAACCCCGATTATTTTCAACCCGTTTCCGGCTTATTTTGCAGTGCCAAAACAAGGGGGAAATCCTGAACTGCTTGACCGAATTGATGATCATGTCAGGCAGCTCAGGAACGAGCCGGAAAACCTGTTTCATGAATTCGAGCAACGATGGTTCGGGGTTCCTTCTGTCTACTGGACGCCTCGAAAGATCGGTATCGGTGTCATGAGTGCGTTGACCCTTGCGGCTGTCATCGGGTTGATCTTCCGGTATGTTTCTACCCTGAAGATCAACCGGATACTCAAGCAGAACATCCAGGAGAGGCAGAGGATTGAACACGAATTGAGAATCAGTGAGCAAACCGCGCGGGCATTGCTCAACGCCACCACGGATTCAGCATTTTTACTCGACAAAAACGGCTGCTTTGTGATCACCAATCAAATCAATTCAGACCGGTTCGAGATGGCCCCTGAGCAGATGATCGGTCTGTGTGTCTATGACCTGATCCCGCCTGATCTTGCCGAATCCAGGCGGGAGAATATCGAACAGGTTTTTAATACCGGAACACCGGCCCGATTTACGGACCATCGATCCGGCCTGGTGTTTGACAACAATATCTATCCCGTAATCGATAAAGAGGGAGAGATCACGCATGTGGCCGTATTCGCCAGGGATATCACCCAAACCACTAAAACCGAGGCGATCCTGAAGGAGAGTGAAACCAAATACAAAACCCTTTTTGAAAATATGGTTCATGGGGTGTTTTACCAGAGAAAGGATGGTGTCCTGTTCGATGTCAACCCGGCCGCGCTGAAACTGTTCGGCCTGACCCGTGACCAATTCCTGGGCAGAACATCCATGCACCCTGAGTGGAAAGTGGTGACAGAGGCGGGTGAAGCGCTTGCACCGGAGCAGCATCCGTCGATGATTGCACTGAACACGGGCCAGGCGGTGTATGACAGCCTGGTGGGCGTGTACAATCCCCAGAGCACTGAATTCACCTGGGTCAGTATCAATGCCATTCCCGAGTTCAAGCCCAAAGATCAAGAGCCGTTTCAGGTATTTGTCACCATGCATGACATGACAGCCCAGAGGAGAGCGGAGCAGGCATTAAGGGAAAGTCGTGAGCAATACCGGATTGTGGCGGATTTCACCTTTGACTGGGAACAATGGTTCGGCCCCCAAGGAGAACTGAAATACACCTCCCCGTCCTGTGAACGTGTCACTGGTTACAGCAAAAAGGAGTTCATGGCGGATCCCGAACTCTTCTTCTCCATCATCCATCCGGATGACCTGGACATGGTCAAGGCACATTTTCAACAGGCCCATGATCAGGAGATCCTGTCAGCAACACTGGATTTCAGGATCATTTCCCGGGATGGTGCAACCAAGTGGCTGTGTCATTACTGCAACCCGGTGAATGCCGGTGATGGTTCCTATCTGGGGCGGCGGTCCAGCAACCGTGAGATTACTCAACGAAAACAGTATGAACAGCACTTGCAGGAAAGCGAGCAGAGATTCAGAGAGCTGTTCAATAATATGTGGGCCGGGGTCGCGATATATTATACCCCGGATGATGGCGATCACTTTTATTTCAAGGATCTGAACCAGGCCGGGTTAAAGTACGGCCAAAAGGTTCTTGCAGATGTCCTGGACCATGAAGTCCGGGAGGTGTTCCCCGGCGTGGAATCCCTGGGATTGTTCGAGATCTTCCGGCAGGTGTATTACACCGGAGAACCCATGCGTCATCCCACCTCGGCTTATGAAGATGATGAGATCAAACTCTGGGTGGAAAATTATATATGCAAGCTGCCTTCCGGGGAGCTGGTGGCCATTTTTGAGGACACCACGGCCCAGGTCAAGGCGGAACAGGCACAAAGGGCGCTGCAGCATCAGGTCCAGCAGGCCCAGAAGATGGAATCCATCGGCAGTCTTGCCGGTGGTATTGCGCATGATTTCAACAATATACTCTTTCCCATTGTGGGGATGTCTGACCTGCTTCTTGAAGACCTGGAAAAGGGAAGTCCGGAGTATGAAAATGCACAGCAGATTCTGACAGCCGGAAAACGTGGCAGTGATCTGGTCAGGCAGATACTTTCATTTTCCAGGCAGGATGACCATCAAGTCATACCGGTCCGGTTTCAGCAGGTGCTCAAAGAGGTGCTCAAACTTTGTAAATCCACCATACCGTCCAACATCAGCATTCAACCGGATATCCATGCAGATTGCGGCATGGTGATGGCCAACCCGACACAGCTGCACCAGATTGCCATGAATTTGATAACCAATGCATATCATGCCGT
>QZLA01000166.1 GCA_004796375.1 Desulfobacteraceae bacterium | reverse complement strand
TTATAATCAAACAGAAATGCGCTGATCTCGACGGGAAATACACGGCCCTCACTGCTCTGGTGCATGGTCTCGAAAATATGGCGTTTGTTGTCAAGAAGCGTATCAACATGTTTTTGGACCCGTGTTTTCATGCCCGGTGCTAAAAGATCCGTGGGCGTAAGTTTTAAAAGGTCATTGCGCAGGTACCCATATTTCTGGCAGGCAATGTCATTGAATTCGAGAAACCTGTTGAACATGCCGTTAAAAGCGTCCTTAGAATCCGAAAGACAATGGACAAAAACCGCATCATTGGCGCTGTTGAACAGTAGACGGTATTTCTCCTCGCTCTCCCTCAGGGCATCAGCCGTCCTCAGGTGCTTTCGGATCTCCTTTCTCAACAGGATATAAATGATGAGAGCGGATATGAGAATAAAGGCCCATCCTTTTCCCATCTGTATCCGGGTCATAAGATCCGGATCTTTGACAAAAATATAGAGAATCTGGTCGGACAAAAGGATCCACAATGCAGAAAACAGGGCATAGATCCCTGCGACCTTCATGGAACCCAGTTCACTGAATGGCATGTGACGATTCTGTTTCATACGGTTTAAAACAGCATCTCCTCACTTTTGGATGGTGACGGAACGGTTTCATCAAGGCTATTGTCGGCCATTTTTGTCACCCACTTGACGATGATCCGGTTGAGCTGATCCGGTTTAACCGGTTTGGACAGGTAGTCGTTCATGCCGGCCTCAATACACTGTTCCCGGTCCCCTTTCATGGCCTGTGCCGTCATTGCAATCACAGGAATGCTCTTATTTTCTTTTCCGGCATGGCCGAGCCTTAGTTTCCGGGTGGCTTCATAACCGTCCATGACGGGCATCTGGCAATCCATCAGGACCAGGTCCCAGGACGCCTCCTGGATGGCTTGCAGGGCCTGAGCACCGTTATTGGCGGTTTGACACGAAAATCCGATTTTTTTCAGTATCATTTTCGCCACAGCCTGGTTGGTCGGGTTGTCATCCACCACCAGGATCCTGAGCTGCTTTTTCTTTTCATCAGCCAGGGTGTGTCGGGTCACCAGGGTGGGGTGATCCCCCGGGGCATCGGCTGCGGTCATACCGAGAACAAGATTCAGGCAATCCTTGAGTTCATTCTGGCGGATGGGCTTGTTGAGGTAGGCAGAAAATCCGACCTGGTTCAGCCTGGCACAGTCCCCCCGCTGCCCCATGGAGGTCAGCATGATGAGCCGGGTGGATTTCAAAAGCGGGTCGGCCTTGATAGCAGTACCCAACTGCTCTCCATTCATACCCGGCATCTGCATGTCGATCAGTGCCAGGTCATACGGTCTGCTTTCCTTGGCAGCCTGGTGCATCATATCCAGGGCTGAGTCGGCATTCCCGGCTTCCTGGCAGTGTACACCCCACTTTTTCAGGAGTGTGTAAAGGAGCAGGCGGTTGGTGGTATTGTCATCAACAATCAATATCCTGGTATTTTCAAATTGCGTCTTGAAAACAGCAGAAGGGGCGTCCTGTTCCGGCTGCTTTTGAAAGCAGGCCGTGAACCAGAAGGTGGCACCTTTACCCTCTTCACTGTCAACACCGATCCCACCGTTCATTTTTGCAACCAATTGCTTTGAAATCGAGAGTCCCAAGCCCGTTCCCCCGTATTTTCTCGTGGTGGATCCATCCACCTGGGTAAAGGGCGAAAAAAGTGCGGCCTGCTTTTCTTTTGGGATTCCGATCCCGGTATCCCTGACCTCAAATCGGATGGTCGCCTGGTCATCTTCCTCCTGGTCCAGGCTGACGGTGATGATCACCTCTCCGGAGGAGGTGAATTTTAAGGCATTGCCGGCGATGTTGATCAATATCTGTCTGAGGCGTCCGGGATCACCGATAATCCGTGCCGGGACGTCCGGTTGGATCAGGCTGACCAGCTCTACATCCCGTCCCTTTGTCTTAACGGCAAGGATCTGGGTCAGATCTTCAATGGTGTTTCTCAGATCAAAGCTCAGATGCTCAAGTTCCATCTTGCCGGCTTCAATTTTCGAGAAATCAAGGATATCATTGATCAGTGACAGCAGGGCGTCTCCGCTGGAGGATATGATCCGGGCATACCGTTGCTGTTCCTCATCCAGATCGGTTTGCAACAACAGTTCGGACATACCGATGATGCCGTTCATGGGGGTTCGGATTTCATGGCTCATATTGGCCAGGAATTCACTTTTGGCGATGTTGGACATTTCAGCCTGTACCGCCATTTGATTGGCTTTTTCGGTCTGCTGTTCAAGCAGGGCATTGGCCTGTTCAAGGTCTTGTCGCTGACGGATCTCCTTGGTCTGCATTTCACGAATATCATACCGGATGACATTGAGGCCTTCGGCCACGCTGCTCAATACATGATCACCGGGAAACGGCTGATCCTCAGCATCGTCCTGCTCAAACAGGAATGAACTCTGCAGGTCCACCAGTTTCTGGATATCATCCGTGTGGATTTCAACAATGTCATTCTCAGGGGCCCGGTCATTTTCCGATTTCGTTAAAAACTCAAATGCCTGGGGTACGGTGTTAAAAAAAACCATGTGCTGGTTGAGAAATTTGGAAAATAAAAGAAGAGACGCTTTAATAAACGGATTTGCCCCGCAGATGTAGGTCTTGGCAGCATTGGTATGAAATTTCGCATTGATGGTCTTCAACAGTCTGGCATACTTTTTCCGGCTGGACAACGATGCTCTGCCCACCCTTGAATAATCCACGATCCGTATATATTTTTGGTGCTCAAAGTTGCTCTGTCTGAACATTTTTTCAACAAAAGGCTCAAGGTTCCGGATATCTTCATCAGATGCGTCTCCGGAAAGGGACGAGAACCAGAGTTTTTCTCGGATGAGGCCATTGGAGTACCGGTAGCCGGTATCACGGTTGTGGTATTGCCACATCGGGTTGAACTCAAGCTGGTCCATGCCCACGGCGGATAAGGGAACACTATCTGGTGCAGGCAGGGTGTTGACAATGACCAGGGCTTCATCAATGGCACGCTCAGTGGATTTTACCGCTTTGACGCTCATGAGGCGCTGATACTGGCGGGCCGCAACGCGTATAATGGTTTCGATCAGGAAATTGGTGGTAACGTAAATGCAGCCGTTGATCAGGTGCTTGCGTTTGAACAGATGCTCCTTTTGACGTTTGCGTTCATGAACACCCGGCAATCCGGAGGCATTACCGATATCCCGTATCAGCACGTATGGCGGTTGGAACGGCTCTTCGGTGATAAATTGGTCCAGGGCTTTGAAAAACGTATCTGCGCAGAACAGTTTCGATTCCGGTTCGCCCGTGGAGTAGATGATATGGTCCCCAACCCTGCAGAAATCGCAATAATATCCTTTCCCGGTTTCCAGGGATTGCCATTTTTCAGGACAATGCACCTGAATGGATTTATGGGAGCAGATCTCCATGACACGTTGTAATGTCTGTGACTCAATACGCATATGTCATCCCCGGATCAGGGTAG
>QZLA01000178.1 GCA_004796375.1 Desulfobacteraceae bacterium | reverse complement strand
CATGTTTTCAAGGGTATCCAATGCCTCAAAAGTCGCCCTGGCTACCCTGGCGTCCCATATGGCCAAATATGACGGGGATCTGATCGACTGCCAGATCACCACCAACCACCTGTTAAGCATGGGAGCGATTGAAATTCCCAGGCACCGTTTTCTTTCTATCATCGAACAATCGGTTCACCGGTCCGATATGACCCATATCTGGGACCATCATCTCGAGATTATTAAACAATAGGAACCATTCATGATACCGTTGATTGACTCTGTATCGGAAATAGAGCCCGGTGGCATCTGTATAACCGGAATGCCCTTTGATCACCAATCTTCCTACCGGCAGGGCGCTGCCATGGCCCCGGCGCGAATCAGGGAAGGATTATACTGCCCGTCAAGCAACCTGTGGACCGAAACCGGTCTGGATCTCGGAAGTATGACGATGTTGTCAGATCTTGGAGATCTTGTGGCCGATGATGAGGCGCAGATCCATCCGGCCATCACCCGACATGTTCAGCAAATCCTTGAGCAGGGCGCCAAGCTTGCCACCCTGGGCGGAGATCATGCGATCACCTATCCAATTATTGAAGCGTTTGCCGCAAAGCATAAGGATCTCACCATTGTCCATCTGGACGCACACCCGGATTTGTATGATCATCTCGAAGGAAACCGTCTGTCCCACGCCTGCCCCTTTGCCCGGATCATGGAGAATGGTTGGGCCTCTCAACTTATACAGATCGGCATCCGGACCATGAACGGGCATCAGCGTGAACAGGCGAAAAAATACGGGGTAACCGTATATGAAATGCATCAAGGAGAGGTGTGGAAGGATCAGCTTTCCTTTGACGGGCCGGTGTATCTGTCCATTGACCTGGACTGTATGGATCCGGGGTTTGCGCCCGGAGTATCCCACTTTGAACCCGGCGGAATGACCACCAGACAGGTGATCGATGTGATCCATGGCCTGGGCGGCCAACTGGTCGGGGCGGATATTGTCGAGTATAATCCGGACCGGGACCACCTGAACATGACTGCCATGGTTGCAGCCAAACTGCTCAAAGAGGTGATCGGAAGGCTGGTTTCTCCGGCCTGACAGCCGATCTGTGTCCAGGCTTTACCGTCTGACCAAATCAAGCGTTTTGTTTTAGCCGGTTTTGGCATATAATACCGTATGGAAAACCGTGAGCTCAAGAAAAAGCTGTCCGCAATCAAACAGCTGCCGGCCCTGCCCAGGGTGGTGAGCCATGTCCTCCAGCTCCTTCAGAATCCCGACAGCACTGCCCATGAAATCGGCGCTGCCATCTCCCAGGACCAGGCGCTGGCGTCTAAAGTCTTGAGAACGGCCAACTCGGCGTTTTACGGTTTCCCCAGGAAAATCACCACCATCAACTATGCCATTGTGGTCCTGGGGTTGAATAACATTAAAAATATCGTACTTTCCAGCACCATCATCAACGGTTTTTCAACATCATCTTCAGACGGGATTTTTGATCGCCGCGCGTTCTGGGAGCATTCCCTGGCCTGCGGTATCTTTGCCAGGAAACTCTCGGTCCACCTGGGGATGAAAAACAGTGAAGAGGTATTCATGTGGGGGCTTTTGCATGATTTTGGAAAGGTGGTCTTAGATATATATTTCCATGAGGAGTTTATCCAGGCTGTAGAGCTGTCCAGAACAGAGCAGACTCCCCTCAGCACAGCCGAATTCGAAGTTTTCGGGTTTAACCACTCAGGCGTAGGCGCTTTGCTGCTCAGGAAATGGTCCATGCCGCTTCCCCTGGTCAAGGCCGTAGAATATCATCACCAGCCGGACCAGGATCACTCGGCCTTCCGCATCGCCTCTATTGTTCATGCCGCCGACTATCTTTGCCGGAGACTGGCGATCGGCAGCGGGGGAGACGGCACATTGCCGGCACTGAATAAAAAGGCATGGAAGTTGATGGGGATCTCGGCCGATGAGGTAAAACAGCTGAGTAAGGAGGTCCTGGAAGAGTTTGCCCTGGCCACGGAGTTTTTAAATGAGGTGGAAAAGGCCGAATGACGGATATACCGGACCAGACAACCGACGCACTTATGCAGGAGCAGCAGGTCCTGGCAAGGACCATTAACAGCCTGACCGATCAGATCGGTTTGTTTGAAATGGTCCAGGATCTGTCCCAGAAGATCATCTCACAATTTGACCTTACCCATATTCTGGATACCTTTGCCGGAATTATCCAGGAGATCACCGGGTTTGAATCAGCCGCCATCTACCTGTTCGACAGCCATGGGGAGTTTAACGAAATATTCAGCACCGGACTTGAAGCGCGGTCCATTCATAAGCTGCTTCCGGAGAATAGCATTATTGACTGGGTGATGGCCCAGGGGCGATGGACGCTCCTGACAGACCCTCAGGAGGCTGACAACGAGAAGGTTTTCAGTATCCTTCCCATTGGTACGCCGAAAAAGAAGTCCGGTTTCATGGCGTTGGTGACCGATCCGGAGCAATCCATATACAACCAGAAACGGATCTCCATTCTATCGTTTGTGGCCTCACAAACCGCCATTGCCATAGAAAACCAGGACCTGTATGCACAGATGAACAAGTCCAGCCTGTTTCTGGGCAACATTGTCGAGAGTATCAGCAACGGTATTCTGGTAACCGATATGATCGGGAATGTGACCCTGATCAATAAAAATGCCACCGCCCTGCTGGGGATCCGGACCAAGGATATACGGGGGAAAAATTACAAAGACCTTTTGGAAACCAAAATGGCAGATGAGGTGGAGAGAATTTACAGGCAGATCCGGACCAAGGGGTTTGTCGTTGAATCCATGGTATCCCATGTCCCCTACAAGGAAGTGCATATCTCCATCGGGATTACGGCGTCGTTATTAACCGACCCTGACAACCAAACCATCGGGATCATATTCATATTCCGTGATATGTCCGCGTCCAAGGAGATCGAGCGGCTCACCCGTCTGGATGCCATGAAAAGTGAATTTGTATCCAATGTATCCCATGAACTCAGAACGCCGCTGAGTATTATCAAATCCTACACTGAGGCGATCCTGGACCAGGTGGACCCGGAGGATCACGAGACCCGGCAGCAGTTTTTACAGGTCATCGATGACCAGACCGATAACCTGACCACCATTGTCAGCAATCTTTTGGACCTGTCGAGGATAGAGGCCGGAAAGTATGACATCGAATATAAAGCATTTACCTTCAGGGATCTGGTGAGCAACGTTATCAAGGGGTTTTCCAAGAAACTCAAGACCCAGGACCTCTATGTCAATATGGATAAATCCCTGCCTGAGATGACGGCTGATGAGGACCGGATCAAGGAGGTCCTGGTCAATCTGATCGACAATGCGATCAAGTTTTCACCTGAAGGGGGGATTATAAATATTGAAGCCGTCCATAAGAATGACGCGATATACTGCAGCATATCAGATACCGGGATCGGTATCCCTGAGGACCAGTTGCCGCGGATCTTTGAAAAGTTCTACCGGGTGGATAACTCTGATACCTATGAGATCGAGGGTACGGGTCTGGGGCTCTCCATTGTCCGCCACATAATCAATATCCATGGCGGTAAAATTTACGCCCAGAGCAAGTATGGCAAAGGATCCGTGTTTACCTTTTCTCTACCGGTAAAAAGGGGGTTTGATGGAGTATAAGAAAACCATCCTTATTGTGGATGACATGAAGCATATCCGTGACATTCTCTGGTTTACCCTGAAAAAGGAGGGGTACAAACCCGTACTGGCAGACAGCGGTCCTGAAGGACTGAATATTCTGCTCAATGAAGATACCCATATCGATCTGGTGGTACTGGACGTGATGATGCCCAAAGTGGACGGTTTTGAGGTGCTTGAGGTGATTCGTTCTCACAAGGGCGATATTTCGAAAATACCGGTGATCATGCTGACGGCCAAGGCGCAGAAGGACGATGTGGTGAAGGGTTTGAAAATGGGTGCCAGTGATTACATTCTCAAACCCTACAAGTTCAAGGATCTGCTGTCCAAAATAAAGGTACTGATCGGTTAGAACGAGTCAAAAATTATTTTCCTGTCCAATTGGCCGGACGTTTTTCGAAAAATGCCTTGACCCCCTCTTTGGCATCGTCTGTACTGCATAGTCTTGCAAACACTTCATTCATATAATCGAACTGCCTGTCATAATTCATATCTTCAGACCGGTAAAAGCCCTGTTTTGCAAGCCGGACGGCAATCGGGCTTTTATTGGCAAGCGCGGATGCCCACTTAAGGGTTTCCTCCTCCAGATCCTCCTTTGGGACCACGCGGTTGATCAGCCCCATGGACATCGCTTCCGGTGCTCCTATCAGGTCGCCGAACAGCAGCAGTTCCAGGGCTTTTTTCCTGCCGATGCTCCGGGCCACCGGGATAACCGGGCCCACACAATTGAGCCCGACATTGACGGCAGTCAATCCCATACGGACATTGTCCGCGGCAATGGCGAGGTCTGCCGCTGCAACAACGCCCATGCCGTTGGCTGCGGCAACACCATGGACCTGAGCAATGACCGGGGTATCCATTTTGGATATATGGATCAACGGTCTCTCCATGTGTTCGATCCAGCCCCGGTACTCCATGGCTGACTTGTTTTCCAGTTCATTGACATCGATGCCGGCGCAGAATGATTTACCGGCGCCCTTGATGATGATCACCCGGATATCGGGGTCGGCATCCAGCTCCTTGAGGGCCACATAAAACTCACTGCCCATAAGCGTGTCAAAGGTGTTAAAGTGTTGGGGCCGGTTCAGGGTGATGGATGATACATGGGGGGGATGGTTTTCAATGATGATTTTTTCATAGGCCATATCGTCATTCTCCAGCTCTTGGGTTAAAAGAAATGGAACAGGATAGAACAGGATGATTCTGAATGAACGTTCCTATATTTTTATGGTCAAGTCAATACATTTCAGGCTGCCGGGTGTTGATCATGGTGTGGTGCACCCGAGCAGGGCAGTGGTTTGAACATCTTCGGAGCGATAGGTCATGAAACTGTAGCCGGTATTGGACGCCCCGGTGTTGCCGATGTATACCGTGGCAGAGAATGGGGTGCTGTCCATATCCGGGGTACGGATGACCATGGATACCCGACCGCTGATGGTACCGGTTACCAGGTTTTGGATCAGGTCAGTCACCATGCCGTTTGGTGGTGCGCTTAAACACGTACTGGTCCCGATCAGTCCACCATTGTCTGCATAAAAGAAAACCATGTAGGTCTGTGTTACCGAAGATTCGTTATGGATGGATAACCCGGTCCAGAAGGGCGCCGAATTCGTTGAATAGGGAATGCGCACCTGCTGTATGGTGACCGGTTGGACCATGGGGGAAAAGGCCGCAACCTTGTGGCGCGTATTGTTCATGGACAGTGCATTGAAAGCCGATTCCGGATGGGTGACGGGCAGACCGCAGGGCTGGGAATTGCACTCTGAAATGTCCGGGTTTGAAAAATACCCGAGCCTGGGTCCATCATAACTCATGATGGTCCCAAAAGCATTGGTCCCCTGGGTATCGTATCCATATGAGTAACTGTAAGCCCCGCTGATGCCGGCATGATCCCTGTCGTGGGCATTCCCCATATTGTGACCCAGCTCGTGGGTAAAGGTGTAATCTTCGCAATAGTAACCGCTGTCCGGGCCTTCGGAAACCACACTGAACCCCCTGTGGGCATAGAGAGAAATATCGGTGCCGTTATACCCATTGAGCCAGGATATGCCGCAGTTCCGGTGATTTTGATAGTCAAAGGGCCGGATAAACATCACCAGGTCGGCCCCGTAGTATGCCCGAAGATTGGGTACGACGGAAAAGACACCCAGCCCGTCACTCATGTCATCCAGCACCTTTTCATTTTCCAGGGTGTTGCTGACATTATCTATCTGCCGGTGGTGCACCATTCGGATGGTAATATATACCCCCGAATCGATATAGGCCTGGTTGGACAACTCGACCAGGTGGTTCAACCGGCTTTCCAGAAGGGAACCTCGATATTGGTTGGCAAAGTCCTGGTTATACAGGATGATCAGGTCGATGGTGGCAGATGTCTCGGTCTTATCCTGCTGCAGTTCAGAAGAGATGATCGTATTGTCATCGCCTCTATCTCCACCTGCCTGACCGGTTTCACCCCCCTTTGGGGAAGGGATTTTAACCCGGCAGGATCCCGGTGGGTTCATCATGACCTGCTGCTCAAACAGGTCGGTCAGAAAGGTTGCCCCGTCCCTGGTGTCAATGAGGAATACGCCCTGGGGGGTGGTGATTTGACCCTGGATGGTTGAATGATCCTTCATCAGCGACACCCTGTACCCTTTTCCAGGCCCTTTCAAATATCCGAACCAGGAGATCGCACCGCTTTTATGGGTCACCTTACGATCGTGTAAAATGATGTAACTGGGAAGCCCCTTGATCTTTAAAGAAAATTCCTGCCCGGGATATACACTGAACACCGACGGTTCCAGTGAAATTTCATATCTGCCCTTTATGGTACCGCTTTGTTCAACGGGTGTTCCAGCAGTTCTGCCTGAAAGGGGGCTTCGGGTATAGGTTATAAAATCTGCGGAACCTGCGGCGATTTCATTGATGACAATAAAGAGGCAGGCCAGAACTAGGCATCTTCCGGCAAATCCATACATCTGGGTTTTCATGATTCGTTCACCAGGGTTGTTTATTAACGTTTCAGGCCAGTTCCAGCCACTCAAACCAGATTGGGTAATTTTCTTTGTACCAGGTCAGCACATCCCTGAGGATCACCTGCTCCTCTTCTGAGATGGTATTCTTGGGTATCCGTGTAAAATGGAGTTCAACTTTTTCCCCATAGTGCTCCAGTGCATCCGTGCACAGGGTTTGCAGCTCATTTCTTATTCGTCCTGAATCAGAAATTTTTACGGGCCGTGTCCGGAAGTTTTCCCCCTTGAGGAACCGGTTGAGCAACGGACTGAATACCAGCCGGCTCTCACCCTGGTTCTTCATCAGTCGCAGGGCAAAGGTAATCCGCTTATCCCCCTTGTCTGTGGTCATACGGACCGTCACCTCATAGGTGTCTTTGTTGATCTGGTTGACGCCGGGCGCTCCTGAATAGGGATCAGGCAGCATATATCCAGAAACCGCCAGGGCCTGCCACTTTTTTTCGGCAATCAGGTCGTCGGCGGTGATGGTGCGTTTCTTAAGCGGAATCCCGGCATCTCTTGCAAGGATAATATTTTCCCGAAGGGTGTTGATCAGCGTTTCATCCAGTTCCTCACCAAAGATCTCATCCCTGAGTTTGTCGGCAAAATCCGTGCTGTCCGGATCGAGTTTCATGATGGCGGCATCTTTATCATACTGCAGGGCAAACTTGGAGGACAGGACCACCAGTGAAACGTCCAGGTCCAGTATGTTGGAGAGGCTGGCCGCCTGGATCGCTTCGGCAGAAGCTGCATAGCCGTCAACCAGGAAGAGATGGGTGTCACCGGATTCATCTTTCCAGTTGCCCACGGCAAAGGTCGGGGCATAGGTTCCGGAATCGGTAAACGGGTGCATGCCGGTGGGCAGGGTCCATGAATCATCCACCAGGTGGACGCCAGCAGCGCGCCACTGCTCCCAGAGTTCTCCAATCCGGTGGGTCCGGCTGTCACCCTGTAGGGTCCACACATGAATATTGGATGATTGAATGTCCGGATAGGTCAGGTGAATGGCTTCGACAACCTTCTCCCTGGGGGTGAAAAAGTTGACCAGCAGCGATTCCTGTGCAGCAGTGTCCACTACTGCCCGTGGAAGAACCAGGTTGCCGATATACCCCTCGTATTGGTCAGTGATGGCTAAGGGCTGGTCAAACAGGTGGAGCACAGTCAGCGGGCCGGTTTCTTCACCTTTGGCAAATCGGGAGGTGTTCTCAAGGGTGTCGATGGCGGCACCCCACACCGTGACATCTTTTTTATTTATCGCCCGGCGAAAATCGTTCCAGTGATAATTTGGGTCATTGATTAGTTTCAGTACGCAGTTTTCAAGGAATTTGGCCACCTGGGGCCGCGCGTATACCCTGCCGAAGCCGAGCAGCGGATTGGCGCCCATTTCAGCGGTTTCTCCGGCTTTGGGCATCAACCCCTCGCCCAGGCATACCATAATGGCATGGTTTTCCGGCAGGGTCCGGGACAGGTACCACAGGCTTTCACTCATGGCATAGGCGGATATGGCGTCCGCATCTTTTTTTACCAGGTTGAGGGCTTGTTTCTCCAGGCCACTGCCTTCCCCATACCGTCCGAAAAGTTTGGTTCCCAGAGCAGTGACCGCTGCCGTCATTGCCAGCATTCTTTCACTTCTGTCGTCTGCAAAGGAGATGGAATCGTCTAGTTCATCTTTGACCTGGCCTTTTACCCACTCGATCTTGACGTCTTCGAGCCAGATGTGAAACCGTCCCAGGATCGGCCTGGCGTCAAATGCCCACTGGGCAACTACATTTTTTTGCGTCATGGTTTTATTCATTGTATAAGCCTGCCCCGTATAGTGATTCAGCATTTAATCAATTAAAAAGACCCTTATCATTTATCGCAGAATTTCTAAAGAAAAAAAAAGTGAACTTTTTAGTCTGCCCAGGCGTCTTAATACACAGAGACCAAATGCTCAACGGCTTCAAAGGAGGCGGACATGACAGCTAACCGGTGGACAGATTTTTATCGCATCCTGTGTATCTGGCTTTGCTTGATGATCATGGGTTTTGGATGGGCCGGCCTGTGGGTATCACAGGTTGCACAATAGATTCCAAGTGTAAAAATACTGAGAAAAAACTGAAAAACTGTGGTACAACAGGCCAGGAATTGAGGGCTTCTGCAAACCATTGCTTTCCCAGGATTGTAACAGGAGGGATGTGGCATTTGAAATCACTTCGCATCAAAGCACTCAGCGTCAGACAAATAATCGGGTTACTGCTCTTGCTTACCATTCTGGGGCTGAACCTTTCAACACCCTTTATCAGGGACCTGGACCGGTCAATGATCGGCCCTTTGGACCGGGAGGCCCTGGTCTATATCGACGAATCGCTCAAGAAATCCCTGCTCGCATTTGGGGTTGCCAAGACCATGAACGCCGCCATATCCTTTTTCCAGGAAACCACCCTGGCGGTGCAGCCTTTGGGGCTGGGCGTGGAGCTGCCCATCGGGCAGGTGCTGGACCCGCTGAATGACATGGTTGAACGGTCTTCCTGGATCTTTTTACTGTCTGCCACGGCACTTGGGGTACAGCGGTTGTTTGTGGAGATCGGTCAGTGGGTATCTGTTACGGTACTTCTCAGTCTCTGCCTGGCTGTTGCAGCCCTGTCCATGTTTCTGAAACGCTTCCTGATCGACCTGAGACACACGGCCATCCGACTGCTGCTTATTTTTCTACTTGTCCGCGGGTTTGTTCCGTTGTCATTCCATGTGAGTGCCCATGTGTATGATCAGTTCATGGCCTCGACCTATACCGAACAGATCGGTGTGCTTGAAACCCAGACTGAGCAGATGGACGACCTGTCGAATAAGACACGGAGCAGACGGGTGGAGAAGGATAAGATTCTTGCCATGTTCAAGGAGCTGGGACATCTGGCAAAGGATATCTCCGACCGGCTGGTCAAGTTGATCACGGTGTTTGTTGCACAGGTCATCGTGATTCCTTTAGGGTTTTTATGGTTGCTGGTGCAGGGAATCAGATCAATCCTCACATGGTCTATGCCCGGGCGGTTTGGAACAACAGTCGGGGAAACCGGCGGTGGTTCTTGAGCTGGATATTCCAAATCCTGTGACCCAAGGGTTAACGCGAATTTTAAAAAAAAAGCAATTTTCAAGCCAACCACAAATTAAACGTGATTTCCTCTTTTTGTCTTGCACTAGAAAACATTTTTTTTTATTTTGGGAGAAGACCGGGAGATTGCCGGGGGGGGGTAAATTTTATAACAGGAGAAGCATGTTGATATACCCAATACATGAAAAATATACCAGGGCAATGATATGGGCCCTTGCTTTATTGGCAATGATTGCAATCAATACTGGCCGGGGATTCGCTGCAAGCCCCGGTACACTTAATTGGAGATTTACAACTGGAGATGATGTCAGAAATTCTCCCCTCATCGGACAGGGGGGGATCATCTATGTCGGGTCCGGAGATTCCTACATCTATGCGGTCAATCCTGATGGAAGCGAAGCATGGAAATTCCCGACCGGCGGTGTGGTGTACAGCTCTCCGGTTCAAGGGGACGACGGCAGTGTATATTTCGGATCCGGAGATAAATACCTGTATGCGCTGACCGCTGACGGCAAGCCCCGATGGCGGTATGAGACCGGGGATGTCATATACGGCAGTCCGACCATCGGTCCGAACGGCACCATTTTTTTCGGCGGGTTTGATAACCACGTCTACGCCCTGAATCCGGATGGAACACTCAAGTGGAAATTTGAGACCCAGAGCATTGTATTCACGAAACCTGCCGTGACTTCCACCGGTACGGTATATTGCGGGTCAGGAGACACCTACCTGTACGCCTTGAACCCGGACGGCACAGAAAAGTGGAAATACCAGACCGGCGGCGGCATCTTCAGCGATCCGGCTGTTGGGCGGGACGGGACAATATACTGCGGTTCTCTTGATAACTATGTTTATGCACTGAATGCCGACGGGACGTTGAAATGGCGGTATAAAACCGGAGACGGGGTTTACAGTAATCCGTTTGTGGGTATGGACGGTACGATTTATGTAGGATCGTGGGACAGCTATATTTATGCCCTGGATGCTGAGGGTAATTTGCGATGGAGATATAAAACCGGGAAGCAGGTGTTTTCCTCTCCAGTCGTCAGCGTTGACGGCACGGTATTCTGCGGATCGGATGACGGATACCTGTATGCGTTGAATCCTGACGGAACCGAGAAATGGAAATACCTGACCGGTGGGGTCATCGACGGTCAGCCGGCCATCGGGCCGGATGGAACTGTCCTGTTCGGTTCCTGGGACGATCACCTTTACGCCCTGAATGAAAACAACACCTATTTTCTGCCCGTGTTCAAGCCTTCTCCGGGGTTCTGGTCCGGACTCGGGGTGACCAACCGGAATGACACCCAGGTTGCCACGGTCACAGCGAACATCTACAGTACGTCAGGTACGCTCCTGAGCACCCAGAGCAAAGCCATTCAAGCAGGGGGGCAGGATGCATTCGTGATCGGGGGCGGGGTCTCTGAAAGCGGATGGATACAGGTGGTGTCTGACGAGCCGCTGGGCGGCCTTAATTTTCTTGGGCGTTATGTAGGGTCCACGTCAAACTATTATCTGGCAGATGTTCCCTTCACAGGATCACTGTCCGTATCGCTGCTGATTCCCCATGTGGCCCAGAATGAGAACTGGGATACGGTGCTTTTCCTGGCCAACCCCGGGTCGATCGCCGCTTCGGTGTCCCTGGTATATACGGATAAGAGCGGCGAGGCATCACCGGCCTATCTGGTGGATATTCCGGCCATGGGAAGCACCGAGGTCTCGGTTCAGACTATCGGGGGAAGCAATGCGATACGGGGTGGCTACGTGAGCATCTCATCCAGTACCGGCCTGACCGCGTTTGCCCTGTATGATAATCTCAAGTCGGTCAACTACAGCTATGCCGGGATCAATGCCGTGGACCAGGCATTGTCCTATACCACATATGAATATGCACTACCGGTATTCAAGGCGCGGCCCGGGTACTGGTCCGGGTTTGGTGTCACAAACATGAATTCAACCAGCCTGGCCAATGTGACGGCAACGGTTTACAGCCAGGCCGGGACTGCCATGGAAACCGTACCCAAAACGATCCCTGCCGGCGGGCAGACCGTATTTGTAATCGGTGCCGAATTGACCGGTGACGGCTGGATCAAGATCACCTCGGACAGACCCCTGGGGGGGCTCAATTTTATCGGTCAATATATTGACGATTCAACCGATTTCTACCTGGCAGACGTTCCGTTTACCCATATGACGTCGACACTGCTGCTGATTCCCCATGTGGCTCAGAACGGCAACTGGGATACAATGATTTTCATGGCCAACCCCAATGTGTCCGGTGCCGGGGTGACATTGACCTACACGGACAAGACCGGGACGGTCACCTACTCCCATCAGACCACCATCCCGGCCAACGGCAGCAAGGAGGTGTCGGTTGATGAAATTACCGGCGGGATCAACAACAAGGGCGGGTACGTGGTGATTTCATCCACCCGCAAACTGACCGCGTTTGCGCTCTACAACAACCTGAAAACAGGTAATTTCAGTTATGCAGGGATCAATGCGGTGGATATATCCCAGTAACCGCTCAGGGGGTTAAGATCATCAGAATGCCCGGCAGGTAGCCTGCCGGGACAGACACATTGAGCCAGATCTTGTCGGGCTGTGCATGGTTCACTACAAATGCGTCAGGATCCCCGTCCCGGTCCAGGTCACCCAGGGCTGCAGCCTGGCTGGCAGAAACTCCCAAGCGAAGGCCGCTGTCTGTGAATACCCCGTGACCATTGTTGATGAACACCATGTTGCATGGTGTGGTTCCGCCGGATCGAACCAGAAACAGGTCCGGATCACCATCACCGTCCAGATCTGCCAGTGAGGCACTCCGGCTGTAACCGCTCCCGAAACTCTGACCGCTGTCGCTGAAGGTAGCGGATCCGTTGTTCAGCCAGAGCGTATCCGGGGCATTCACCTGAACAACATAAGCATCCAGGTCACCGTCACGATCAACATCTTCCAGGACGGCATCCATGCTGCCCAAGGCGCCCAGGCTCTGTCCACTGTCGGTAAACACAGCCGACCCATTGTTGAGCCAGACCCGGTCTGCCTGACCGCTATTTGCGCAAAAGGCATCCAGATCTCCGTCCCCGTCCAGGTCTCCCAGACATGTTCTGGCGGTATCAGCAGATCCAAGGGTCTGCGTTGTATCCGTAAAGGTGGCTGAACCGTCATTGAGCCAGACGGTATTGGCGCCGCTACGTGAGATAAATGCATCATGATCACCATCCTTGTCCAGATCGCCTAAAACCACGCCGTAATGCGCGGTCACGCCTACGGACTGCCCGCTGTCGGAGAACCGGCCCTGCCCGTCATTCAGATAGATCTTGTTCGGGCCGTTGTAGTTGGTGGTGAAGAGGTCCACATCGTTGTCTCCATCCAGATCCTTCATAGCAGCTTGCCGGCTGTATGGGTTGCTCGGGGAATTCGATCCCATCACAAAGACACCCTGTCCGTTATTGAACCATACTCGATCTCCCCAGCCATCAGTTTGGGTCACATAGGCATCCAGGTCGTTGTCACCGTCAATGTCGGATAATACAACATGGTAACCCGACTCAAACGGAAATGAGCCTTCAAGATTCTGGCCGCTGTCAATGAAGCTGACCCGGGCCTGGAGCGGCAAAGAAAAAAGAAGAGATACCATTACATGGAGCAGCAATATGCATGATGTTTTCTGCAAGGGAAACCTCCTTTGAATTTAAGGTGGCATTTCTTTGTTCATAATTTTTTTGCCTTATAAAATCAAGGTTTTATTGTGTTTTTGTTCGAGTAAAAAGGGGATGCTGAAACAAAAAATTGATTTCACAATGCCTTCGCCTTACAATAGTTATCAGAGGACGGATGAGAAGAAAAAGAAAAACCCGGCGAGAGGTAGATCAGGAAGGCAGGATGAAAAAAATGGTGTTTCAATGGCTGGTCACCGTGATGTTCCTGTGGTTTTCACAGGTGTCCCTGGCAGCGACCTATCACGTGAATACGTTTCCTGAACTCAGGGATACGCTGTCTTCCCGGCATCTGACCCCCGGAGATATCATCCTGGTTGCTGACGGGACCTACACGATCAGCGGGCAGTTTGCACTTCCGGTAAACGTTGACGCCGTGACCGTCAGGGGAGCATCTTTGAACCCTGACGCCGTGATCATCCGCGGGCAAGGCATGACCGGCGGGGTCAGCCATGTTTTTT
>QZLA01000027.1 GCA_004796375.1 Desulfobacteraceae bacterium | reverse complement strand
GGAATGCAGACTGCGCCGGATGCCACGACCTGATGCCCAAAGGACGGATGGATGATGACTCATGTGTAACCTGTCACAATATTGAAAACAACCGTGTGGTTATAGATGAAAAGATACAGAAAGCCTCTGCAAAACAGACGGTGGCCATGCGCTCCGGAAAATATACCCGGGTGAAAACGGATCAGATCCCTGAAACCGTAGTGATCGGTGAACTGGCCAATGAGTATAAGCCCAGTGAGTTCCCCCATCGCAAAGTGGTCCAGGCCATTGCCAAACGGATGGAAAAAAGTGAGTTGGCAAACACCTTTCACAAGGATCAGCTGACCACTTGCACCGGTTGTCACCACAACAGTCCCAAATCCCTGGAGCCGCCCAAATGTGCCTCTTGTCATGGAAAAACCACGGAGCTTGACAGTGGCAAACCTCACCTGAAAGGGGCCTACCACGGGCAGTGTATTACCTGCCACGAGCAAATGGAGGTAAAAGAGGTTCTGGGTACGGATTGTATTAAATGTCATGAAAAGAAATAAAACCATCCGGCAATCTATGCTTGCCGGCACATGGAATTAATCAAATAGAGGAAAAATTATGGCTATTTCGAGAAGAAAGTTTCTGGGCGGGATCGGTGCTGCACTGGGAGGAGCTGCCGCTTCCCTTGGCACTGCATACGGCGCCTCTAACAAACATTTCAAAGGCCATCCGAATAGCTTTGGCGTTCTTCACGACATCACCCGCTGCATCGGGTGCAGAAAGTGTGAAGAGGCCTGCAACACGGTAAATGACCTTCCAAAACCTGAAACATCCTTTGAAGACCTGTCGGTTCTTGACTCGAAACGGAGAACCGATGCAGACATATATACCGTGGTGAACCGGTTCAACACCCCTGAACCCGTGTTTGCCAAGAAACAATGCAACCATTGCCTGGAACCGGCCTGTGCCTCTGCCTGCTTTGTCAAGGCGTTCACCAAGACCAAATCCGGTGCCGTAACCTATAACGAGAAGGTATGTGTCGGCTGCCGCTACTGCATGGTGGCCTGCCCCTTTGAAATCCCGGCCTATGAGTACCACAAGGCGCTGACCCCGAGTGTTACCAAGTGCACCATGTGCTTTCCCCGGATCATCGAGGGTAAGCTTCCCGGGTGTGTGGAAATCTGCCCCAAAGAGGCATTGATTTTCGGTGAACGGGACAAACTGATCAAGGCGGCCTGGCAGCGCATCTATAAATTCCCGGACAAATATACTGCCCACGTATACGGCGAGCATGAGATGGGCGGTACCAGCTGGCTGTATATCTCGGGTGATGAATTCTCCAAGGTGGGAATGCGTGAAGACTTAGGAATCAAGTCCGCACCGGAGCTGACCTCCGGCGCCCTGGCTGCGGTTCCCATTGTTGTCGGCCTGTGGCCGGTATTCCTGACCGGTGCCTATGCCATTTCAAAACGCAAAGAAAAAATAGCCCAGCAGGAAAAAGACCAGGCTGTGGCCGAAACCCTGGCCAACGCCCAGGAAGAAGCCGCTAAAAAACTGGAAGACTTAAGAGAGAAACTGAACCAGGAAAAAGCCTCTGCCATCAACTTTGAAGTAAAAAAAGCACTGGAAGAAGCAGCCAAGAAAGCTGAAGAGGAAAAGCAGGCCCAAGAGGCCCAGGAAGAAGAAGAGCCGGATCAGGCTGACGATGCAGATGGTGAGGACCCCAGCAAGGAGGATGAATAAATGGCGACTGAAAATACCCAACCAGCCGACTCCAAATTTACGCCCTTTAATATCGTGACCGGTATTATTCTGGTGATCGGTGGGATTTTAACCATCCTCCGCTTTACCCAAGGCATTGGCGCGGTGACCAATCTTGACAACAACAATCCCTGGGGCATATGGATCGGGTTTGACCTGCTCTGCGGTGTTGCCCTGGCTGCCGGCGGATATGTCACATCGGCGGCCTGCTATATATTCGGGTTTAAACGGTATCACTCGGCTGTTCGCCCGGCCATCCTGACCGCATTTCTAGGCTACGCCCTGGTGGTGTTTGCCCTGCACTATGATGTGGGACGTCCCTGGCGCCTGCCCTATCCGATTTTTTACTCCCAGGGCACCAGTTCCCTGCTCTTTGAAGTGGGTCTGTGTGTGTTCCTTTACTTAACTGTGCTGTTTGTTGAATTTACACCGGCGGCATTCGAGTGGCTGGGTCTCAAGAAAATCAGGGAGGTCGTGGTTAAGCTGACCATGATTCTGACCATTTTCGGGGTGATCCTGTCTACCTTGCACCAGTCTTCCCTTGGCGCACTTTTCATGATTGCACCCTCCAAACTGCACCCCCTGTGGTACTCGGGATATCTGCATGTTTACTTTTTCGTGTCCAGCATGTTTGCCGGCATGTCCATGGTAATCTTTGAAGGCACCCTGGCCCACAGATGGCTGAGCCATAAAATGGATGACACCCATCACCACGAAGCACCGGGGGTTGCCTTCGGGTTTGCCAAGGCCGCCTCATTGATCATGATGGGCTACCTGTGTATCAAGATTATCGGCATTGCCATGGACAACAACTGGCACTATCTGGCAACGGGCTGGGGGGCCTGGTTCCTGGTGGAACTGATCGGTTTTGTGGCATTCCCCGCCATCCTGTACGCCATGGGCTCCCGTGAGCAGAACATGCTCATGGTCCGCTGGGCAGCTGTCTGGACGGTTCTGGGCATTGTGCTCAACCGTCTCAATATTTCCATTGTTGCCTTTAATTACCACCTGCCTTCGGCCGACCGGTACATCCCCAGCATCATGGAGATTGGAACGTCGGTTTTCATCGTGACCGTCGGCATTGTGGTATACCGGTTTATCACGACACGGATGCCCATACTGTATGAGCACCCGGATTATAAAACCCACTAAATTCTGCAAGCGTAAAGGAGAAACCATTGGATACCATTTTTTACACTCTTCAGGATTTTATGATATTCACCAAGGGGATCACCTATATTATCATGGGCGGCATCCTGGTTTTCATGCCCCTGTTCTGGTGTTTTTTAACCCAAAGAGATGAAGATTAATCGAATAAACCATGGAGGCATAGATAGATGCACGAATTTCTAACTGGCATATGTTTCTGGATTGCGTTAGGCGTCTGCCTTATCGGGATGCTGGTCCGTTTTGTACTCTATTTCAGGGGACTGAGCTGGCAGCTAGACCGGGTCGCCTACAAGGCACACCCAATCCCCGGAATGAAAGGTGCGTTCCGGTCAATTTATAAGTGGCTGCTGCCCTACGGCACTTACGGGTGGAGAACCCAGCCGTTCATGACAGCGATTTTCTTTGGATTTCACATCGGCGCCGTTGCAGTTCCTCTGTTTCTGGCCGGTCACAACCTGTTCCTGGAAAGCAAGCTCGGGTTTTCTTTGCCCATGCTTTCCGCCTGCGTGGCAGATTTTCTGACCTGGATGGCTGTGATCAGCGCCTTTTTCCTGCTGCTCAGACGTATCGTTCTCCCTGAGGTCAGGATTCTAACCACCCGGGAAGACTACATGGTCCTGTTTGTATCCCTGGCCCCGTTTATTACCGGAATGATGGCGCGGTACCAGGTGGGGGATTACGGATTCTGGCTCAACATGCACATTTTCTTTGGTGAACTGTTATTAATTGCCATCCCCTTTACCAAGATGTCCCACGTATTCCTGTTTTTTGCCTCCCGTGCCCAGCTGGGTATGGATTTCGGCATCAAGCGCGGGGGTATGAAGGGCACCAAGATGGCCTGGTAGCGCCAAGGGGCCATCGGTTATGGTTTTAACACAATGTAAGGAGGCTTTGATCCATGCCTGAAGGTAAATATTGTAACAAGAAACCCATTGAAACGCCGGAAGAGGTAAATTTCCTGCTGTCAGACACCAGCGGTAATACCTATTATGAGGAGATGAAAAGCCTGGATGTGGACTCTGATCTCATGTGGGCCACCATCCAGAAAACCATGAAATCCCGCCTGAAAACCTGGCTCGAGATCTGTGCCCACTGCGGCATGTGTGCCGACTCCTGCTTTATCTACCTGGTGAACAAGAAGGATCCCAAACAGGTGCCGGCATACAAGATCCAGTCGACCCTCGGGGAGATCATCAAGAAAAAAGGCAAGGTGGACAACGCGTTCATGCGCCATGCCATGGAAGTTGCCTGGTCCCAGTGCACCTGCTGCAACCGCTGTGGTACGTACTGCCCCCATGGTATTGACACCGGCATCATGTTCGGATATCTGCGCGGACTCCTCTACCAGCAGGGTTTCGTCCCCTGGGAGATGAAGATCGGTGCGGGTATGCACCGGGCATTCCGTGCCCAGATGGACGTCACCAATGAAGACTTTATTGAGACATTTGAATGGATGGTTGAGGAATACGAGGATGAATATCCCGGCCTGACTGTGCCTGTGGATGTGGAAAATGCCGATATCCTGTACACCGTCAATGCCCGTGAGGTGAAGCACTATCCCGAAGATCTGGCTGAAGCCGCCATCCTGTTCCATGTGGCCGGTGAAAACTGGACCGTACCGACTGAAGGGTGGGAGCAGACCAGTCTGGCCATGTTTGCCGGTGACTGGGCCGCCTGTAAAATGCAGGTTGAATCGGTGTATGACGCAATGGAGCGGCTCAAACCCAAACGGATGATCGGTACGGAATGCGGTCATGCCCATAGGGCCACTGTTATTGAAGGCCCCTACTGGGCGGGCCGGGAAGACGGGCTGCCACCGGTTGAATCGATCCATTATGTAGAGTGGCTGGCCGAAGCCCTGCGTGAGGGTAAGCTGAAAATCGATCCTTCCAAACGGATCAAAGAACCGGTCACCATACAGGATTCCTGCAACTACATCCGGAACCAGGGGTTGAAAAATGCCACAAGAGAGATTGTCTCCCACATTGTGGAGCCCGGATATTTCATTGAAATGTCGCCAAATAAAGAGCATAATTATTGTTGCGGCGGTGGCGGCGGATTCAATGGCATCGGCTTTTTCAGAAAACAAAGAAACCAGGCCCTGATCACCAAACGTGACCAGATCCTGAAAACCGGAGCCAAGCTGGTGCTGGCACCCTGTCACAACTGCTGGGATGCCATACGCGACCTGGAAGAAGAATTTGAAATCGGAATCAGGTGGTCATTTTTAAAACCGCTCGTTATCAAAATGCTGGACCTGCCTGACCATATGAAACCTGAGGAATAAAACTCCTAAACAAGGGAGGAAGACCATGTTTAAAAAAATTCTGTTTGCCACATCTGCCACTCCGGCCAGTGATCACGCTGCCCGGGTTGCATTTAACATCGCCCGGGGCTATGATGCACACCTTGATATTTTCCATGTGCTCGGCGTGCCCTCCAGAGGATACAGCCAGGTGGTCGTGGATGTGAAAACCAAAGAGCGTGTGGATGTTGATGACGAATATATGAGCTGGGTCAAGGAGGAGGTCAATACCTACTACTCCAAATACCTGGAAAACGGTTTAAAATTTGACATTAATGTAACGGTTGGCTTTCCGGCCAGAGAGATTTTAAGACAGGCCAAGGATACCAACCCGGACCTGATCCTTTTGGGTGGAACTACCGGGGATGAGGATGAATCGGTCTACAAGAAGAGTGTGGCAAGCACCACACTGCAGAAGGTGGCCAAATCGGCAAAATGTCCGGTCCTGATCGTGAACCGTCCGGCAGCCTCTTTCTGGGGCGGCTTGTCCAATATCACCTTTGGTACCGATTTTTCAAAATCCTCTGACAAGGCCTTTGATTTTACCATCAAGGTAGCCAAAGCACTGGATTGTGAGGTCAATGTATTCCATGCCCTTGATATCACCTCTGTATCCACCGGAAAAATACTTTCCCAGGATGATATTGAACAGAAGATCCGGGAAGCATTCCGGATGATCAGGGCCAAGTACGAACCGGCACTCAAGGAACTTAAGAACTATTCCATGGATGTCTGGGAAGGCATTCCGTACATTGAAATTGTAAAATATGCACGGGATAATCACTCCGATCTGATCGTCATGGCGCATCACTCCAAAAAGGCCAAGCAGGAAGACGCCATTTTGGGAAGTAATGTTGAGCAGGTGATTGTCAGGGCCGGTTGCCCGGTCATAAGTGTAAACCGCTAATTTGTGAGGACAATATGAAAAAGAGAATTCTTATTGTAGATGATGATCCCAATATTGTGGATTACCTTGATGCATTGTTTACGGATAACGGGTATGAAACCGATTCAGCCAGGGATGCCAAAGAAGGACTTGAAATGGCGAAAAAGAACACGCCTGACCTGGTCACCCTGGACATTGAGATGCCCGGGGAATGGGGACCACGGTTTTACCGCCAGATGACCCAGGACGCCAAGTTGAAAAATGTTCCGGTCATTGTGATCTCCGGTCTGTCCGGCAATACTTATGCGATTCCCAAGGCCATTGCATCTATTAAAAAACCCTTTGACCGTGAAAAACTTCTTGAAATTGTCAAGGATGCGATCGGCTAATCCGATAGCTGCCCATGACCCATGGCTGAGCAGATTTTACTCATAGATGATGATCTTGAGCATGCCTATGCTCTAAAGACCTATCTTGAGCGGGTGCAGTATGATGTGACGGTTGCATCGGATACCAAAGACGCGCTTTTGCACCTGTATCACTCAGCCTGGGATATCATCCTTGCCAACCCTCAGATTGATGAGGAGGTCGCAGAAAGTATCGATACCCTGAGCGAGGTTCACCCGCTGAGCCAGGTCATTGTATTCGGAAACCCTGCTCAGATCGATACGGCCATGGATCGTTACGGGCTGTCTGTGATTCACTACCTGGGATTACCGATCAACAGCAAGGAGTTGGAACTTGCACTTGAACGGGCCAGGAAAAATATCCTGCAGTCCAAAAAAATTGACCGGTACCTGGAACGCCTGGGCGACCTGCACAATGCCCAGAACCAGTTCAACCAGCTGTTTGACGAAGTGCCCTGCTACATATCCGTCCAGGATCGGAACCTGAGGGTTACGGCATCCAACAAACGCTTCAAACAGCATTTCGGCAACGTCATCGGCGGGCAGTGTTTTGAAATTTATAAACACCGCAACACCCCCTGTGAGAAATGCCCGGTCATCGAAACATTTAACGACGGGAAGGTTCACAGTACTGAAGAGATTGTCACCTCCAAATCGGGCAAACAGTATAATGTCCTGACCCATACAGCCCCCATCAAGAACGAGCAGGGTGAAATTACCCAGGTGATGGAAATGTCCACCAATATCACCCAAATCCGGCAGCTCCAGGATCACCTGACCTCCCTGGGGTTGATGCTGGGGTCCATGTCCCATGGGGTCAAGGGGATGCTCACGGCCCTGGACGGCGGAATATATCAACTGGAAACCGGACTCAAACAGGCGGATGGTACGCGGGTCAACAAGGCATTTGGTCAGGTCAAGGTGATGACCGACAAGATCAAGAAGATGGTGCTTGAGATCCTGTATTATGCAAAATCCAGAGAGCTCCAGTATACCACCATGACGGTCGAAACCCTGGCCGACAATATCATCCGGAACATCAAACCCATGGCTGAGAGAAACAATGTGAAATTTGAGATAAAAATTCCGGACTCACTCGGCCATATTGAAATCGATCCCAGCTGGATGGAAGCCGCCCTGATCAATTTTCTGGAAAACGCCGTTGATGCCTGCTCGTTTGACCGGGACAAACAGGATCACCGGGTTACCTTTGAAATCTTACCAAAAGACAAGGGTAATCTGTGCTTTACCATAGAGGACAACGGCATCGGCATGGATAAAGAAACCCGGGATAAAATGTTTACCCTGTTCTTCACATCAAAGGGATCCCAGGGAACCGGGCTGGGTCTCTTTATTGCCAACCGGGTTATCGAGCAGCATGGGGGAAGTGTTAAAGTCAAATCGGAAATGAAACAGGGGACCACATTCCGCATCCGCTTACCCCGAAAACGCCCCGGCAATTTCAAAAACAATGGATTTCCGGTGGCTCCCCGCTGACAGAGATGCTGTCTGAATCTTTAAGCCCTGAAACATTAAGACTGATATTAAATAAACTATGAGATTAACCACCAAAAGCAGATACGGCACCCGCCTGGTTTTAGACGTGGCCATCAACGGCCAGGAGAAGCCGGTCCCTTTGAGCGACGTATCCAAACGGCAGAATATTTCCTTAAAATACCTGGAGCAGCTCACACGGAAACTCAAACAGGCCAGAATTATCAACAGCCATCGCGGCCCCTATGGCGGGCATATGCTGGCCAAGCCTCCTTCCGAAATTACGGTGGGCGACATTGTCCGAACGCTTGAAGAAACCGCAGCCATCACAGATTGTGCCGAAGAGGAAAGCCAGCTTTGCGGTATCTGCAACCAGGCCGGCGACTGCCTGTCCCGCTGGGTATGGGTTGAAGCCAGCAAAGCCATGTTTGAGCGCCTGGACAGAATCAGTATTGAAAGCCTGCTGCACATTAACAAAAACCAGATGAAGCCCCGCCCCTGAACGATCCGACAACCAATTCACCATACAAAACAAAATCGCTTCAAGCCATCACACTCTGACAAATAGGTTCCGGAAGAACCCTTCATTTAAAATGAGTATTGACCTTTTGCACTGTTCATTATAATGAACTATCAAGTGTGTTACTGATCGCATGCTTCCTGAGCGCATCAACAACTTTTGATGGAGAACCATGACCAAACCGTACCAAGCACCGATTGTCAAAAAGGCCTTTGACATATTGAAAGCCATATCCAGAAGCCGGGAAGGATTGAGCATCAGCGACCTGTCTAAAAAACTGGATATCGGAAAGAGCACGGTTCACGGCATCATGGCCGCCCTTGAAGCGCAGGGCGCCATTATCCGGGACCCGGTTTCCAAACGCTTCAGCAGCGGCCCTACACTCATTGAGCTGGGCCGACTGACCCACGAACGCATCGATCTAAAGAAAATTGCCCGCCCGTTCCTGGAAGAGTTGATGGAAACTTGCGAGGAATCCGTTTTTTTAGGCATCAGAAACGGGGATCATGCCACGGTGATCGATATTGTTGAGTCCAAAAAGGATTTTAAAATCACTTCGCCCATCGGTACGTCCATCCCCATACTTGCCGGTGCCATCGGAAAGGTATTCCTGTCCCAGCTTCCCCGATCAGAGGCAACCGCCTTTCTTGAGGACAAGTCCCTGCCCCGGTTTACCACCAACAGCATCACTTCAAAGACCACATACCTTAGAGAACTTCAACGCGTCAGGCAAAACGGGTATGCCCTGGACGATGAGGAATATATTTCAGGGGTCCGGGCAGTGGCCTCCCCTGTGGGTGGTTTCAGTGAAGGCCTTGCTGCCATATGGGTTGTCGGATTCAAGGCCGGATTACGGTCCGAAAAAATCGACCAGCTCATTTCCCTGACCTGCGATGCTTCCCAAAAAATCAGCCGGAAATTACTAAAATAAATACAGATTTTAATTGCGTCCCAGGAAAATTAATGGCATAGTAAACGTCGTTTACTAAAATTAATATTATTTTGGGGGACTCTTATGAGAGATCAATGCATCGGCCGGACGATTCTTGACAAAATCAACACCTATGGCTCATCCAAGGCAGTTCAATATAAGGCGGACACGGGCTGGGAGTCACTGACTTACGCCCAGTTCGGTGACAAAATCATGCGCCTTGCCTCGGCGCTGATCCAAGCCGGTGTAAACCCAAAGGACCGGGTGGGAATCTACTCCTCCAACCGGTATGAGTGGGCGCTCACCGATTTTGCATGCACCTTTATCGGCGCCATATCCGTCCCCATCTACCCCACCAATACGGCTGAACAGGCCCGGTTCATCATCAATGATGCAGAAATAAAAATTCTGTTTACGGACAAGGCCTATCAATACGACAATATCTGCACCATTAAACCTGACCTGCCCGACCTGAAGGTGGTCTCCTTCGATTCTGCTTTAACACTCGATGCCTCCTTTGCCCAGTCATTTGACACATTCATCGATATTGACACCGCCCCGTTTGAACCCCAGATCCGGGAGAGAGCCGATGCGGTCCAACCCGAGGACACGCTGACCATCATCTATACATCGGGCACCACAGGAAACCCCAAAGGGGTCATGCTCACCCATAATAATGTATTCCACCAGTTCAGGGCAGTCGATCCCAAATTCCGGTTTGCCCAAGGCGATATTTCCCTGTGTTTTCTGCCGTTGAGCCATGTGTTTGAGCGGGTCTGGTCCTATTTTGTCTTTATCAAGGGTGCCGTCAATACCTACCTTGAAGATCCCAAGCAGATCATCGATACCCTTCAGGAGGTTCAGCCCACGGCCATGGTATCGGTTCCCCGTTTGTATGAGAAGATTTATGCCAAGATCATGAACGGTCTTGAAACCGCCTCTCCTGTCAAGAAAACCCTGTTCGAAAAGGCGATCCAGAATGGCGACATCTATTACAACAAGCTCCACCATAATGAGCCCATCCCTTTTGGCGTCAACCTCAAGCACAAGATCCTGGACAAGCTGGTGCTCTCTAAAATCCGTGCTGCCGTCGGCGGGAATGTCCGGTACTTTATCGTGGGCGGTGCAGCACTGGAAAAAACCATTGAGGAGTTCTTCCTCTCCTGCGGGCTCTTGATCTGCCAGGGATACGGCCTGACCGAAACCTCACCCATCATCTGTTTTAATACACCGGATCAGTTCAGGTTCGGCACCGTGGGCAAGCCTGCCCCGGAATGCGAAGTGCGGATCGGTGACCACGGAGAGGTCCAGGTCAAGGGACTCCAGGTGATGAAGGGATACTATAACAACCCTCAAAAAACTGCGGAAGTGATGGATGACGGATGGTTCAGGACCGGTGACGTGGGTGAATTCGACAAAGACGGTTTTTTAAAGATCACCGACCGGATCAAGGACCTGATTATCACCTCGGGCGGAAAGAACATCGCACCCCAGCGCATCGAGACCCTTGTGGGCAAAGACTTCTTTATCGAGCAGATCGTGAGTATCGGGGAGAAGCGTAACTATATCACGGCCCTGATCGTTCCCTCTTTTGAGAACCTGGAAACCTGGGCCCAGAACAACGGCATCTCCTACTCCTCCCATGAGGACCTCATCTCCAAACCCGAGGTGATCGCCCTCTATGAGGAACGGATTCAGCTCAATTCAAAGGATCTGGCCCAGTATGAAACCATCAAGAAGTTCAAGCTGCTGCCCAATGTATTCTCCGTTGAAACCGGCGAGATCACCCCGACCATGAAGGTGAAGCGTGGCAATGTTAACGAGAAGTACAATCACCTGATCGAAGAGATGTACAGCTAAAGGATCCAGCAACGCTGGAAGTTTGATTGCTGATTTTTGATTTTAGATTGCAGGATGCCTGAAAGGCCAGCATCCTGTAATCTCAGATCATATTTCTAAAATCAAAAATTATAATTTTCCCTGTCATTCCATCAACAGGTTCAGGATCGGCACGATTTGTGCTGTTCCGCCGGTTTCCGGCAGACCCACCAACTGGGGGTACTTGCCCGCCGGCTGGTGCCAGATGGGGGTGGTGGTATAGTCCCACTCCGCATCAATGAAAGTCGCTGACTGTCTCATTTCTGTTGTGGTTTTACCCGTAGTACCACCCGTTTCATCACCGCCCGTATCCATCCCCGAGGTATTCACATTCCAGAAAGATCCGGTAATTGTGGCGTTGTAATAAGGATTCGTCCACGTAAGGTTAAGGCCGCAGAACCCACCGATATTTGATGACCCGGAATTGATCCTCCCCGTGGAATAACAGTTTTCGATGATGCTTCTCTCATCGTTTTTTCCACAAAATCCCCCCATGTAAGATGTTTGAGTATCTCCGGTGACCCGGCCTGTGGCATAGCAGTTTTTAATGGTGGCAGCATAATTATTACGGCCGCAGAACCCGCCGAAATACTCTTTTTGGGACTGCCCCGCAGCAGACACGCTCCCCACTGCATAACTGGTTTCAATCAGGGCCCAATTTCCTGATTGATAGCCGATAAATCCACCGCATGATTTCGTCCCGGAAATATCCGCCGTGGAATAGCAGTCTCGAAAAACTGCTTGGTTTGCGTCGCCACAAAGCCCGCCGACACCTCTATCCCCTTTTATTATTCCCGTGGTATAGCACCCTTCAATGTTCGCATTATAAGCCCTCCCGCATATGCCACCCACCCCCCAAGAGGAGGATACGTTGATATTTATATTTTTCATTCCCAGAAACTTGATGACTGCATTTCTATCAGAATTACTGCCCACTTGACCAAACAACCCGAGATAAGAGGTTTCGACTCCATTAGGATCGATGGTCATATTGTTGATGGAATAATTCTGGCCGTTGAATATCCCAAGGTATGGGGTTCCCTGGAATCCCGTTTCAGAGCTGTCGGTATCCGGGGCAACGGGGGCAGTGGTATAGGTCTTGTTGCCCGGCAGGGATGGGTCCAGATCCAGATCAGCCGACAAAAAAGTATAGACTCCGTCCGACCAGTACTGGTGGGCAAAAGCAAAGATGGGATTAGCGAATTCATGAAAATCTCCAGAATCAAATATCCGGAAGGGATCCGCATTGGTGCCGGCACCGGTCAGGCCGGATTCAGGCATCCCTGACAGCTGCGGATACCGGTACACCGGCTGGTACCAGACAGGGGTGGTATAATTCCACACTGTGTTGAATGTTGCGGGATTATACATTTTAAGGGTGGTTTTTCCAATAGCGCCGCCCCGGTTGTCTCCGTCCGCTCCGATACCGCTGGTTTCCACATCCCAGAAGCAGTTTGCGAATAAATCACTGCCCGCCGGGAATTGACCTCCGGTAAATCCGCCGACCTCGTTGCCTGTGCCCGTGATCCTTCCCGTGGAATAGCAGTTCTCAA
Source organism: Desulfobacteraceae bacterium (assembly GCA_004796375.1). Lineage (GTDB taxonomy): Bacteria > Desulfobacterota > Desulfobacteria > Desulfobacterales > Desulfobacteraceae > MADRE2. The sequence continues at coordinate 27,197 of QZLA01000027.1, read as the reverse complement.
TGGTGGCAGTCTCATTGGAATAGCCACAGAATCCACCTAAATAGTTGCGACCCTCCACAGCTCCTGTGGCATAGCTTTTCCTCAAATTGCCGTTATTGTTGAACCCGCACAACCCGCCGATGTATCTTGAGGTATTCGCGGTTTTTATATTGACCCGGGCCATGCTTTTTTCGATAATTCCCCGGATGTTGTAGCCGCAAATTCCACCAACAAACTGTGCGGAGCTGGTGTCTGTGATCCAGCCGCTAGTATAGCATTTCTGGATGAGAGCCCCGTCATTATAACCGCAAATCCCGCCCATGTACCAGATAGAATTGCCGGTGATATCAAGAGATGTGACGGACAGGTTTTTAACCGACCCGTCTTCAATCTTGCCAAAAAGCCCGAGAAATTCATGGTCAGCCCCCTGGATTACAATGGTAACGTTTTGAATACTGTGACCGTTGCCGTCAAAGTGGCCCAGAAAGGAGGTACCCTGGAATCCAGGGGTGCTGTTGTCAGTGTCCGGGGCGATCACGGCGCTGTCGTATATCGCACCGAAAACCAGGTCAGGATCCAGGTTGATATCGCAGTCCAGACGGGTGTACACGCCGGATGCCCAGTAGGTAGACGCGTTGGCCGGATTCTTAAAGGTGATGAAATGAAAAATGGTTTCGATACGATAAGGATCTACTGCCGTCCCGCTGCCCGGCGGGGTACCGATCTGGGCCAGACCGGTGCCCAAGGTGGTGGTAACGATCACGATTGTCCAAAACAGGGTGTGCAGCACTTTCATATTCGCTCCTCTATCTTCCATCGGTTAATTCAGTTTATCAATCCAGCAACAGGGCATTGATAGCCGGATTACAGGTCGCAGGTATGGGAATCCGTGTGGATGCATGCTTGAGCCCCGTTGAATACAGGGGCGAATAGCTAAAATGGAGGGTGTTCCCCACCAGAACAATATCTCCGCCACTGGTTGGGGTCTGCGGATCAATCTCAATGATGGGCCAATGCTCCATTCCCTTGTCCTTGAGAGAAAAATTGACATTGCTGGCATACAGCTCAGGCCCGTCATACTCACCATTGTACCGGACATGGGCATGTCCCCGATGATCCACCGCAATTCTCGACAGACTGAAAGTGCTGGGCCCAACGGTCTGAAAAGCCCAGGAGCCGGAACCGTTGGTGGCATATCGGATTGCTCCAATGGCCCCGTCAAAAAATGAAACATGAAGATGCCCCCATCGATCAATGGCCAGGTCTGAATATCTGCCAACCACTTTTACCGGATCTTTTGAATTGACAATGGTTCCTTTCAGCCACCAAATAGGGGCGGGCATGGACATCAACCATTTAAGCCCTAAATTCACACCATCATAATAGGTGATATGGATGACATCATTGGCGCTCACGGCAATGGATGCTGATATAGAACCATTGCTGATGGCATCTGCATCCGGTTCCTGAATCGACCAGAGGCGGGACCCGCTGGGGCGGGTGGCGTACCTGAGGATATTGGTGGTATCATCCCCGGAATAAACGATGTGAGGGGTATGATTGCTGTCCACCGCAATGCTGGTCCGCCTCGCCCGGGCATCGGTATCCACCACGGAAATCAGCCAGCCGGCCTTGCCCGGGGTTGCATATTTCAGCCGCCCCTCAACTCCGGCTGTACTGTGCTCATGATCGATATAACTGATATGGGCCCGCCCCAGGGCATCCACGGCAATATCTGCATAAAGTTCCTCAGCCAGGGTATCATCATCCACAACCGTGGTTTCCCATGTACCGGTTTTATTGGTAGCGTATTTCAACGTTTCATTGATCATATCCTGATATGCGATATGCAGGAACCCGGAGCTGTCCGCGGCAATGGCATTGTATAACCCGACGCTTACCCAACTTGCAATGATCGTGCTGGAGAATGCTCCCAGGGTGTTATGGGCATACTTGAGAACTTTCCCCCGGTCCAGTTGTACCGCATCATAGTCCGAATGGACATATGCTACATGGGCATACCCGCCTGCATCCAGGGCAATTGCGGGCCGGACGGGTGTATTATTTTGACCAATGGTCTCGATCTTTTTTCTGACAAAGCTGCCCGTGGTATTGGTAATCATTCCCAGATGGATCTCGCTGCCAGCATCATAGGCATATGTGACATACACCGAACCGCTGTCATCAACGGAAATGGCATTGCCATTGCTAGCTCCAGTTGCCAGATCCGCATCAATCACAGCCGTATCCCAACCGGAGGGATCTACATTATTGGCATAGAGAAGTCCACCATTAACCCAGTCCACAAAACTGATGTGGATCTTGTCATTGTGGGCCACCGCCAGGGAGGGATAGTAAAAGTCACCATCTACTGTGTCACCGTAGATCACCAAAGGAGTCCAGGTGTTCAGCGCCTTGTTGGTGATATACTTTAAATGGTCATCGCTGCCGCTCTTAACCACATAGGCGATGTGAACCTTGCCCGTACTATCCACCCCGATGGAGGTACCCCTTTTATGTACGGATGATCCGGTGTCCAGGCTCTCCGTTGACCAATTCCCAGAGGCATTGGTGGCGTACCTGAGCTGGTAATCCCCCCCAGATTCCTCCAGATAGGAGATATGCACCTTGTCACTGCTGTCCAGAGCGATGGATGGAAACACACCGGTGTTCTCAGCCGTGTCAATGGTTTGAACCTGCCAGGCACCAGTCCGGTTGGTGGCGTATTTCAGGTTCTCATGGGTTGAATCCCGATAGGCCGCATGCAAAGCGCCTGAACTGTCCAGGGCCACGCTGGCATAACCTCCTACCCGGGCAGATGAATCCACGGTCTCTGTCTGCCAGTCTGTCCCATCGAACCAGGTATGGTACAGCCAACTTTCTCCGTAAACCACATGGGGATACCCATTGTCATCCAGAACCAAGATCTCCTGAGTATTATTGCCGAAATGTTTCGGGGCTTCCACATGCTCGATGAACACGTTGGCATAAAGGGGGGAAAAACCAAGAAGACAACCAAACGTAATTACTATCCACAAGTACCTATTCATCACAACTCCTTTTCAGCTTCTGCGCAGATCTATCCACATCACGATTAAGCAACTGATTTCACAATTTATTCGAAATATCCACCAGCGACCAGCATCGCCGTCCGAGCGATTTTATGTGTATGATGAGGCGATAACAAAATCTGATTAAAATGGCAACAGTTATTCAATAAGTTTCATGTTATACATACGAAACACCCATCATTTAATAGTTTATCCGTCTCTATCCAGGCTGGATTCCTTTCAGATGCTTTTAATTTCAACCCTCTTACAGTCCAATCGTTTTTGTCTGTGCTGAAAAAATATACAGACCGACGCTGATGGGAACTCATGATTTTAATCTTGACTAAAAATCGTTCTTCTTGACTAAAAATCGTTCTTCTTGATAAAAGCAGGGCATGCTGTGCTTTTATCGAAAGGAATTGGCATTTATCCTCTGGCGATTACTATTCCTTAGCATTAGCAGAATATAAGTTCTTATTACTATTACTCAATGTAACTATATGGGAGTGTGTCATGCGTTTGAGAATGCTTTTTATTGTAGTTGTCCTGCTTAGCTCTGTACATGTTCATGCCGCTATTTTAATTGAAACAATCGATGCCGCCAAAGATTTTACCTATTCATATGCCACCAGCCATTCCATTGCGGTTGATGGCAGTGGACATATTCATGTCGCTTACAGTGGAAACGGGCTGTATTACGCCATGTATGACGGCACCAACTGGTTCCGTAAGGTTTTGGATGTCACAGAAGATGATATTGAAGATTGTGCCCTTGCTCTTGACAGCAGTGGCAATGTCCATATCAGTTATCTGGACAACGTAAACGGCTGGCTCAAATACGCGACCAACACCAGCGGGTCCTGGCAGGTAAGTGTGCTTGATGACAGTGCGTACGTGGGCGGTTACAGCGCGATTGCCCTGGATGATAGTGATAAGGTTCATATCAGCTACTATGACTGGGACAATGACACGCTCAAATATGTTACCAATACCACCGGGCAATTTGTCCCCCAGGTTGTCGATGGCAACTCAATTACAGGGTATTGCACCTCAATTGCTGTTAAAAACAATGTCGTCCACATCAGTTATGACGATGCCACAAATCAACAGCTGAAATATACCAATAATTCCACAGGAACTTTTGTGCTGCAAACCGTGGAGAGCGTCGACATCGACAAGCATACCTCCATTGCTTTGGACAGTAATGGCAAGGCTCATATCAGCTATTATGATGCGACAGATGATGATCTTAAATATGCCACCAACGCCACGGGCGTCTTTGTTTCCGAAATCGTTGATGCCACAGATGATACAGGACAATTCAGCTCGATCGTCATAGACAGCAGTGACACAGTGTATATCGGATACTACTATGCAACAGGAAAGGATCTGAAATACACTTCAGGCACTGCCGGTAACTGGGCAGCACCTGAAACTGTTGACGGTTCTTCAGCAAATCATGATGTTGGCAAATACTGCTCCCTCACCCTGGATGGCAGCGGCACACCTCATTTAAGCTATTACGATGATTCCAATGATGCAATGAGCTATGCGACCTGGTCTGTCGACCACTGGGCGGTGCAGCATTTCGATTTTCACAGCAGCGTCGGGGAGTACGCTTCAATCGCCGTTGATACCAGCGGCTTTTCCCATGTGAGTTATTATGATTCTGACAGTTCTGCCCTGATGTATGCCACCAACGTCTCAGGAAGCTGGTTTACGGAAATCGTAGATAAAAGTGACGACTATGATGTGGGGGAGTACTGTGCCGTTGCGGTAGATACCAATGGAAAAGTGCATATCAGTTATTATGACTACACCAATGAGAAGCTCAAATATGCCACCAATATATCCGGTGCATGGCAGAATGAGACGGTCGACACCAGGGAAAATACAGGAAAACATACCGCTATTGCCGTAGAAGCAGATGGCACTGTTCATATCAGCTATATGTACATCCCCGGATATACGTATCTCCACTATATCAAGGGGAGTTTTGGAAACTGGGGTTCTCCCATACAGGCCGGCACACAACAGATCGAGGGCCTGTATTCTTCACTGGCTGTTGACGCCACCGGTGATGTCCACATCTGTTACCGGGGCTCCTACAACCTCTTCTATACAACCAATGCATCCGGATTCTGGACAAATGTAGAACTTGCTCAAAGCATCGGTCAATGCGCCATAGCCGTTGACGGAAGTTCAAACGTCCACATCAGTTATAACGATAACAGCAGAAATCTTGTATATGCCACCAACCTTGCCGGCACCTGGGCTCATACCACCGTGGATCCGGCAAACTCCAGGGATGACACTGCAATTTCAGTTGATACAAACGGAAACGTACATATCAGCTATTACACGACCCAGTACCATCTTAACCATGCAACCCATACAGGAAGCAGTTGGGAAACAACCCCAATTGATGAGAACGGCGATGTCGGGTTTTACAATGGGATCGCACTCCATACCAATGGAGATATAAATATGGCCTATTACGACTATGATAATGAGGGGTTGAAATACGCCCATGTGCCAGGGGGAAGCAGTTCCCCCACGGCTGACATCCGGATTGAAAAATCGGTGGATCAGACAAGAGTCATGCCGGGCGACCCGGTGACATATACCATCATTGCAACCAATACCGGCCCCGAGGACGGAACCGGTGTCCAGGTCACGGACCTGCTTCCCGAAGGGCTTGACTACCAGTCCCACCAGGCTTTACAGGGGAGTTACGATTCGCAGACAGGGCTTTGGACAATTGGTGATCTGACTGATGGCTCTTCTGCTGAATTACGTATCACGGCGGCTGTATCAGGAAAGGGGCGGATTATTAATATAGCCCAACGCACCCTCTCCGATTCCACGGACCCAAACCCTGCCAATGACCGGTCACAGGCGGTCATCTATTCAGGTGACCCGGTCCTGCCGTTCATGATGCTGCTTCTGGAAGAGGAGAAATAAAGCTGGAACTCTCAAACCCCTTGCGCGGAATTCGTTTTTTTCCTATGGTGATGGGGTGACAACACCATATATAAACGGAGAATCTTGAAACGAGTATTATCATTTTTCATATATATACTGTGCATCATCCTGCTGTGTGCCTGCACCTCCTCCCCACAGCGGGATGCCTTGACGGAAAACACCAACGGGATCCGGGAAGATGAAATCCTGATCGGGTCATCCCTGGCGTTGGGCGGCCATGCCGGTTATCTGGGGACCCAAATGCTCCAGGGGGCTATGTCCTATATTCGGCACACGAATGACAAGGGCGGCATCCACGGCCGGAAAATCCGGCTGGTGGCCATGGACGACGGGTATAACCCGACCCAGTGCCTGTACAACACTCAGACCCTGATCCTTGAAAAACAGGTGTTTGCCCTGTTCTGTTATGTAGGCACCCCCACCACGGTGCGGATCATCCCCCTGGTCAATGAGGCGAAAATCCCTTTGGTGGGCATGTTCACCGGCGCCAACCGCCTGCGGCAGCCGGTCAACCCGTTCCTGATCAACATCCGGGCCTCCTACTACCAGGAGACCCAGGCCGCCGTGGACCTGATCGTCAAAAAACAGGGCCTTGAGCGGGTGGCCGTGTTTTACCAGTATGATGAATACGGGTTTGACGGACTCAGGGGAACAGAGATTGCGCTCCAGAAAAACGGTCTCATACCGGTGGCCAAGGGATCCTATGTCAGGGGAACCCTGGACGTGGAGGCCGGGCTTGAGAAGATCATCGAATCCGATGCCCAGGCCGTGGTCATGATCGGTACCTACGACTCTTGTGCCAAATTCATCATCCTGGCAAAACAGCAGGGATTCAACCCGCTGTTCCACAATGTCTCTTTTGTCGGGTCCAAAGAACTGGCCAGACGGCTGGGACCGGACGGTGAAGGCGTAATCGTGACCCAGGTGGTCCCCCCGCCGACCGCCGATCCCCGGATCAATCCATTGCCCGGTGTCCAGGAGTATATCCGGATTCTGAGAAACTACTACCCCAAAAGCAAACCCAGTTTTGTGGGATTGGAGGGATACCTGAATGCCCGGATCCTGACCGAGGGACTGGAACGGGCAGGCAAAGAGATCACCCGGCAAAAATTTATCAGGGCTATTGAATCCATAGAGCAATACGATCTGGGAATCCAGAACCAGGTCTCCTTTGGTTCGGGCGATTACCAGGGGCTTGATCAGGTCTATTTCACCATGATTAAAGAAGGTGAACTGGTGCTGCTGCCATGAACTTATTCAACCGGCTGACATTGAAAAACAAGATCTTTGTCTCCTGCCTGGGATTCATCCTCCTGGTCAGTATCCTGATCGCCCTGTTCACCCGTTCCCTTTTGATTGCCAGCCTGACCAATGAGCTGAAAAAACGCGGGGTGGGCATTGCCCAGTCCATTGCCGACAGTTCCAGGGTCTATATCCTGACTGAGAACCGGGCAGAACTGACCGCTCTGGCCTATGATGCCCGCCTGGGAAACCGAAAGGATATCGTAAGATACCTGCTGATTGCCGACAACCAGGGCCGGATCCTGGCCCATACATTCACCACCGGATTCCCGGATAATATCCAAACCATTGTCAAGCGCCAGCTTCCGGATGAAGAGAACACGCTGTCCGTTGAAGTGGAACGCCACTCGGTGTTTCATGTGGTGGTGCCGGTCAAGGAGGGAATCTACACGGTAGGCTCTGTTCAGGTGGGCCTGGACAGGGGACATATCGAGCGGCTGATCTCCAATCTCAGGCTGGTGTTTCTAAGCTTCCTGTCCATGGTCAGTGTGATCTTCTTTTTTCTAAGCCACCGCCTGGCCCTGCACATCACCAAACCGGTATCCTCCCTGATCCGCTATACCGACCAGATCACCAAGGGGGATTTCAATATCAGGCCCGCGGAAAAATCAATGGAGACCGGCCCCATGGAAACCGAGCCATCCACAGGGGCAAAGGATGACGAAATTTCAAAACTGACCGATTCTTTTATCAAGATGACCCGACAGCTGGCCCAATCCACCACAAGGCTGCAGGACTCCCAGAAAAAATACCGGTCCCTGTTCAGGAGCGGGCCCAACCCGATCTTTGTGGTGGAAAAAAATACCTTTGAGATACTGGATGCCAACCCCAATGCCACCGAATTGTTCGGCTATCTCAGGGATGAACTGATCGGCATGAAACTGTATGACTTGGGAAAACTCGGGGAGGATGAGTTTTCTCCGGCGCGAACAGAAGGGGACACCATGGTGATCAGTGCCAAGGAAAAATTCTACAAAAAGGATGGATCCGCCCTGTTTGTGAACATCCATGCCAGCCCGTCAAAATACCGGGAGGAGGATGTGATCATCGTGGCCACCACCGACATTTCAGAACTAGTGGAAAAAGACTCCCAGCTGATACAGGCCAGTAAAATGACCAATCTTGAAAAGATGTCCGCAGGGATTGCCCACGAGATCAACCAGCCGTTGAATGCCATCAAGATGGGGGCCGAGTATCTGTGCATGATGAACGAAAAGAAACAGCGGGTCAATGATACTGATATGACCATGGTCCTGACACAGATCAGCTCCCAGGTCACCCGGGCGGCTGAAATCGTGGGCCGGTTGAAAACATTCTCCAGAAAGGCGGATTTTTCAAGGGAGGTGACCAATATCAACGCCTGCATCCTGTCGGTGAACAAGATCATCGGCCGGCAGATCACGCTGCAGAATATCGACATGGTCCTCTCCCTTGACGAATTGATTCCCCCGATCCTGGCCCACAACAACCGGATGGAACAGGTGATTTTCAACCTGGTGACCAATGCCCGGGATGCCATCAACGAAAAGGTGGAGTCCGACCCTGGGGCCGAGAAGGGCAAAATCAAGATCAGCACATTCTCCGACACCACCTCTGCAGTGATTGAAATATCTGACAACGGCATCGGTATTGATCCCGAACACATGGACAGCATCTTTGAGTCGTTTTACACAACCAAGGAGATGGGTGAAGGCCTGGGCCTGGGCCTGCCCATTATTCAGGGAATTGTCAAGGATTACAACGGCACCATTTCCGTGAGAAGCACCCCCCGTGTGGGGACCGGCTTCAGGATCATGTTCCCGGCCTATCATAAAGGATTGGATGATGAAAGTATTAGTTATTGATGATGAAAAACCCACCCTGTCGATGTTCAAACTGTTTTTGAGCGCCTATGGATATGATGTGCACACGGCCGAAGACGGGGAGACCGGCGTGGAGATGTTCCGGGACCTGCTGCCGGATATTGTTTTTACCGATATAAAGATGCCCGGAATTGACGGCCTTGAGGTATTGGCCCGGATCAGGAAAATGGATCCCGGATCCCAGGTGGTGATCATTACCGGGCACGGGGATATGGAAAAGGCCGTGGAAGCGCTGGACCTGGGTGCATCCGATTTTATCAATAAACCGGTGGAGCGCCAGGCCCTGAACGCCGCACTGGAACGTGCGGAAGCACGGCGAAAACTGCCGCCGGACATTCCCTTTGACCTGACCCTGACACCCCTGGCTGACCGCGTGGATATCCGGTTAAAAGGACAACTCACCGGTGTGATCAAACCCCGGTTCAAAACAGCTTACCAGGATTTGCAGTCCACCGAACCCCGTTCTGTGCAGATCCTTCTGGATGACAGTTTTTCCGTTGACCGATCAGGGATCTCCCTGCTCACGGACACCCTGCAACGGCTGAAACAGTCCGGTTTCTCTATTGTATTTAAAGAGATTCCCTATAACTTTTCCAAAGTATTCCAGATGGCCGGAATCGACAAGCTGGCCCAGCTAGAAGAGCAGTCTTTACAGGATTAGGCCGGAGAGACGTTCATGATCAACCGGTTTTCAATGCCCCATTTTCCGGATACCGTGATACGGCAACGCCTGTTTTCACTGCTCAAGGCACATGCCGGAACCCAGAATATCCTGATTACCGGCCAGGCCGCACAGGGAAAATCCACCCTTGCCGCCTCATATCTGAAACAGACCGACACACCGGTGATCTGGCTCTCCCTGACCCATGACGACAATGATCATTTGAAACTGTATGATCACATCGATACTGCGGTCCGGCACCTGCTCAAGGAGAGGGACCTGCCGGAATCGACCCTGCTTTCCGGCGGTATCCTGGGTACGGAAAAGGGGGTGCTCAGATATGTCCAGGCCCTGTCACTGCTCCTTAATGAACTGCCATTGAATCTGTGTGTGGTCCTGGACGATTTTGAAATGATGGATCCCCAATCCACGGGTTTTGAACTGATCAGCAGTATGATTGAAAACCGGTTTCCCCTGCTTCAACTGTTCATTCTGACCCGGACCCTTCCTCCTTTCAACATGGGAAGGCTGAAAATGGCGAGGCACATCTTTGAGCTGAATAATGACGACCTGTCATTTAACCTCGAAGAAACCCAGGCCTTTTTCTCAGGATCAAATGCCGTTCCCGTGGAGCAGATTAAAAAAATCCAGAGTATCACCGGGGGATGGGCCGGCGGTTTGACCCTGCTTTCAGAAGCATTCAGACATTTCAAGCACATCGAACATATCCCGGACCGCCTGAACGCCGACCTGTTCAACTATTTTTCCCAGGAAATCTATGATGCCCTGCCAGTGGCCATCCGGGAGTTTCTCGTGCAGACCGCTATCCTTGATGAGATCAATCTGGATGTGGTCCCACGGATGTTCGATCCGCCGGACAGTTCGGCAGATGCGCTCTCTATCTTATCTGAACTTGAAAAACGAAATCTCTTTATCCAGCGCATCGATTCGGATCATCAAAAACCGCGCTTCAGGTATCACCGCCTGTTTAAAGAGTTCCTCATCCAGGACCTGATCAAATCCAGGGGCCAGGAGAAATATCGCTCACTGAACCGCTGTGCCGGGCGAATCCTCTGGGAAATGAACGATCATGAGGCTGCCATGGACTGTTTTATCCGTGCCGATGCCCATACCGACATGATCCGGATCATTAAAGCCAAAGGAACGGACTATATCATTACCGGAAAGGTGGCAGAACTGGCCAGATGGATCAAAACCCTGGATTCGGAGATCATTGATGCCGATCCCTGGCTGATTTTCTTTTCAACCCTGGCCCGGCGCATCAAGGGCGGCCGGAAAAATATGCTCCGGTTTGAGCAGGCATTGTCGCTGTTTGAAAAAGATGGGGATACCAAAGGTATCCTGCTGTCCATCGGCTATCTGATCGAAGCCGCCGTCTTCATCCGGCAGCCCACAAAAGTGATCATTCAATGGATTGACAAAGGTGAACAGTATCTGATGAACCTGCAATCCATGGAGCGCTATCCATGGGCGAGAGCCCTGCTGCTCCAGCAGATCGGGCTGGGATATATCGCGGGTTACGGCAATCTGCCCAAGGGGGTATCCGCCTGCAGGAACGCGATTCTCATGGCCCGGCAGATCGACAACCCCGGCCTCATACTCAATGCCTCCATCACCATGACCTTCGGGTATGTTCAAACCGGTGATTTTGGTAATGCCCGACAGATGCTCAAACGGATCAGCCAGATGACCCGGGAGGGTCAAAACCCTGAATACCGGGCGTTAAAAAGCATTGTTGATATCAATTTCGCCCTTAAAAATGCACGGTTTGATGATACAAGGCAACTGTTGGATCAATCGGAAGCCGATATCGAAACCTTTGGCCTGATCTTCCTGTATCCGGGATTCATCGAGGCCAAAGCCCTGTTTTTCGTCTATACCGGTCAGTATGATGATGCCTGCCAGATGGCAGACCACCTGAGTGACTTTTCCACCCTGGAGGGAAACGATTTCTACCAGGGTATCTCCGCAAGGATCAGGGCACTGAGTCATTTCAGGGAGGGGATTCTTGATGAGGCCCTGGCCGAGATCGAAAAAGCGTTAAAAGAGTTCGACCCATCCAAAAAAGGGGATATCCACCACTTTCTCACCCGGCAGCTCGGGGCCATGATCCTCTATGAATCCGGCCGACTCCAGGAAGCCCGACAGGAGCTGGTCGAGGTATTGGATTACTTTGAGCAGGCCGCCTATGAGTTGAATCATGTAGAAACATGTCTGGCCTTGGGCTTGATTCTATATGACCTCAAAGACACCATAAATGCCCTGAAATATCTTAAATTGGGATTTGAACGGGCCAATGCGGGTCGATACACCTTCTTCCCGATGCTCAGTCAATCTATCCAGGTCCAGTCCCTGGTCCTGTTTTTCTTCCTTGAACCGGATGAAACATTTACGACCCACCTGCTGCCCCTGGTGTCTCAAAGCCCGCCAGCACTACTGGGAGAAAAAATCAGCCTGTTTCTTGGCGGATTGAAAAAACAGGAAAAGAACCGGGCCATTGACCGTCTCAAACCGGTGTACAAGATCCTGCTGCCGAAACTGAATATATTGACCCTGGGTCAGTTTAATTTGGCCCTGGACCGGCAAATGCTGGATAAATCCCGGTTTGATGGGAAAAAACCGTTAATGCTGCTCAAATCACTTGTCATCCGGGGTGTCAATGATGTACCCAAAGAGGTGCTCATCGATGACCTTTGGCCCCATGCGAATCCGGCGGCCGGCGAAAAAAATTTCAAGATCAACCTGCACCGCCTGCGAAAAGCACTGGAACCCAACCCGGATAAGCATTTTGGCTACTCGTATCTGATCCAGAAAGCCGGGCTGGTATCGCTGGATCCGGACCTGGTATCCATTGACAGCAGCCAGTTTCTTGAATTCTCCGCCCAGGCGCGCGACCTTGAGAAAAAAGGCCGGTTCGGACCAGCCCTGGACCTGCTTGATCGTGCCCTGTCGATGTACCAGGGTGATTTCTTTTCCGAGGATCTGTACATGGAAAGCCTGACGCAGAAACGGATGATGTTCAGATCACTGTATATGGAACTGCTGCAGAAAAAAGCGCGCCTGCATGAAGAGATGGATCAGATGGAATCGGCCATTGCCACCTGGAAACGCCTGATGGATGAAGACCCCTACTCTGAAGCCGGCTGCCAGAACCTGATGATCCTGTTAACCGACTGCGGCGACCGCCAGGCAGCCATTGATCTGTTTGAGCATTACAGGCAGCTTGTCAAACGCGATCTCGGAACCGATCCGGATGAACAGACCCTGGCCGTGTATCAGCAGGTTAACCGATCTTCCGGCCGAAGTACCTGAAGAATCAGGCCAGGGGGCCAGAGTGTCTGACCGGGTCAATCACTGAGCTTTTGAAGTTCCCGGATCAGAAGGCCAAGATCGGGGCGGACATTGATATCCTCCACATGGATAAACCGGATCACCCCTTTTTTATCGATGATAAAGATGGCCCGCTCAGCGGTTCCGTCTGAACGAAGCACCCCGTAAGTATGGCTTACCTGCCCATGGGGCCAGAAATCAGACAGGACATTGAACCACAACTCTCCCATCTCTTGTGTCCATGCATGCAGGGTCGGCCGGTTGTCCACAGAGATACCGATCACCTCGGTGTCATAGCGGTCGAACAGTTCTTTGGCGATATTATACCCCGGCCATTGGTCCGAACACACCGGCGTCCATGCCGCCGGGATAAATGTGAGCATGACATTTTTCTTTCCCTTGAACAAAGACAAAGACACGTTGGTTCCGCCAAGGGACGGGAGGGTAAAATCCGGAGCAATCTGCCCCACAGCAACCTTTAACTCGCTGTCGATGGGTTTGAGCTGACCGGGATTGAAAATCTTGTCACCAAATGCGTTGGATGAGGCAGAAACCGGCGAAGCGGTCCAGAGTCCGGCAATCACAACCACAACCATCAATGCTGCGCCAACAAAGCCTGAAAAGAGTTGATTATCGCGTTTCATGGCATCACATCACTCCCGACTGCTTAAGAAGATTGTCTAAAAAGGCTCTGGGGTCGCCCACCTCCCCGGACTGGCTGTAAAACACGGTAAATGACTGCTTGTCATCTATGACCAACCCAAAAAAATGCGGTGTCCGGACCTCACCGATCTGCTTGTGCAGTGAAAAATCAGAATCGGAGAACAGAGGAAAAGGGATATCATACTTGTCCTTGAAAAACTCAACCTCGAATTCGGAATTGCCTGCACCAATGCCGATCAGCTTGACCGCTTCATTCAATGAAGGGTCACTGACAATCAATTCATACAGCGCATTGACATCAGATGCCTCCCGCTGGCAGATGGGGCAGTACATGGAAAAAACCTCAATAATCACCACTTTGGCCTGGATCTGTCCCAAAGAAAACCGCTCCAGGCCGCCAAGGCCCAAATATGACACGGCGGCTGCCTGTTGAGGGACAGCCAGGGTAAAATCAAGGCGCTGCTTCTCATCCAGGGCATGGGCAGATTGCGTGTCCACACAGAACCCGGCTGTTGCGATCCCGAACAGCCATATGATGATCAGCGCAGTACGGATTACCTGTTTCATTCATCCCCCTTTTGTCACCAGAGCATCAATCCAACGGTACAGATGCCTGGCTGGTATATCCCTTTTCCCTGGCCTGCATGTCCAGGTGAAGGGTGGAGACCATCTCAAGACGCGGAAAGAAAGCGCGCACCATCTGCCGTGTGTCCACCACTTTGATATAATTCTGGCAATGATCACACAGGTTCACCCGGTACTCTTTTTCCTCCTCACTGAAGAAATACTGGAGCTGGTCTTTATCTGTATTGTCACAGAACACGCATCCCAGGCGGTTCACATGCCAGCTATGGCCGCAGAACCCGCAATTCAAATATCGTTTGCCCTCTTCTTCCAGGAACGCGATATCCGGATGATTTCCGCATATGGGACAATATCCCTTTTTCAGTTCGGTCATATGCTCAAGATAACCAGAAAGTTGCTCAGCGCAAGCTTCCAGACTGGGGGCCATGCTCAAGTATGCAAACATCCCCAAATGATCCTGGGACACTTCGATATGACGGGCCATCACCTCAATGGTTCCGGACTGGGAATTGAGCAATGCCGAATACAGCACATCCGCCTCAAGAAGATCCTCCTCCAAGGCAGCTTTCATGGCCCGGGCATCTTCGGCCAGGTGGGGTGCCCAGTCAACTGCCAGATCGCAGATCACCTTGAACAGTTTTACTGCAGAATCCACATCAATCTTGAATTCAGACGGGTCAATCAGGGGAAGTTCGTTCTTCTTTTTAATGGACAGCAGATCCTTGTCAATCTCGACCGCCGGAACATTGAGGGCCTCCCGGCTCAGCGCCTGGGCCTGGAACACCCGTGAGTAAAAATCAAGAATGGCATCATAAGATGGTCTGAGTTTCTTGATAATGTCAGCGGCCTTGGCCATCTCTTCAATTCGATTCATTTCACTATCCTTGGTTGAGGTCAAAATACCTGCCGGGGGAGACCCCCGGCAGGATCATGAGTTATCAGACACGTACCACTTTTGAGAGCGGCCCCATCATCTTGCGGAGAGCGACCGCCCGGGTGATGCCCTTCCGGTTGCTGCTTGCCACAGCATATTCCGAGTACAGGGCAGGATCAAATGCCACCAGATAGATCACATTGACCTCATCCGGGTCCAGCAGCATGGCTTTGGGGAATTTCTGTTTCACCTTGGCCAGGCGTTTGGACGCAAATGACAGGATCTCTTCCCGGTCGCCAAATGTCATGGCACCGGTGGGGCATGCGGTTACGCATGCCGGCTGAAGCCCGTTGTGAATCCGGTCGTTGCAGAAATCACACTTGGAAATGGTCCCGTCAGCCGCTTTTCTTGGAATATTATACGGACAGGAGCCTGCAATCTCCTCTGCATCCAGTGAACGGGTGGCCTGGGTGTACAGGATAGCACCGGTGGCCGGATCCCTGTAGATCGCCTGCTCATCGTAGGCGGTCTCAAGGCAGGGGGCCTCTTCACAATGCCGGCACTGATCCGGAAAGAACAGCCATTCAAGGCGGCCCTGGATCATCTCCTCTTCCATGCGAACCAGCTTGTAGGTGGTAAAGGTCAGATCCTGGGGATTCTGGAAACTGCCCACGTTCTGTGTGGCTTCTGCGGGCAGGTCATGCCATTGCTTGCAAGCCACCTGGCAGCCCCTGCATGCGGTGCATACGGTTGTATCGATCAAAATTGATTTAGTCATGATTCAATCACCTCCTTTAAAGCTTCGTCACATTGACCATAAAGGCCTTGGTTTCCGGAATCCGGGTATTGGGGTCTCCGGCCGGAGGTGTCAGCAGGTTGGCACTTTCCTCGGTTCCGGTGGAGGGCCATCTCCAGCCGTAATGCCAGGGAATTCCAACCTGGTGGACCGTGGCATATCCGATCTGGAACGGTTTAAACCGTTTGGTGACAACCGCTGTGCATTCCAGGCTTGCCCGGGCACTGGAAACCTTGACCCGCTCACCGTTCTTGATGCCCCTGAGTTTGGCCAGTTCTTCACTCATCTCAACAAACACGTTGGGCTGAAGTTCCATGAGCCACTCCTGGGGACGGGTCATCAAACCGGTCTGCCAGTGTTCAGTCACCCGGTAGGTGGTGCCGACAAACGGGAAGCGCGGATCACAAGTCGCATGGGCATCGGCTTTTGTGCTGTAGACCACGGCTGTCGGATTCACCATCTGTGAAGAGAAGTAGTTCTTTTCAATGGGACATTCCAGGGGTTCATAATGTTCCGGGAACGGCCCGTCCGCACGTCCGGGGCCGAATATCTGGGCATGGCCGTGCTTTCTCATGATAAACGGATGCTTGGCATCATCCCGTTTACTGCCGTCCGGATTCTCCAGTGGATACCATCCGCCGTCAGGCACATCGCCCACCCATTTTTTGGAGACATATTTTCCGTCCTGTACATCCCCTTCAAACTTGATAACCCAGTTTTCGTTATCCCAGGGCTGTCCCTTGGGATCCACAGAGGCCCTGTTATAGATGATGCGGCGGTTGACCGGCCAGCACCAGGCAAATTCAGGATAGAGCCCGATCTTGTTGGGCGCATCCTTTTTGGATTTACGGGCGGACATGTTGCCCTTTTCCGTGTAGGAGTTACAGTAGAGCCAGTTACCCGAAGAGGTGGACCCGTCAGCCTGCAGCCATGCAAAACTGGGCACCAGGGTGCCTTTTTTACACAGTTTGCCTTTGACGGTAACATCCCGGGTAAAATACCCGTTGATCTCCTTGGCGACCTTGTGCGGGTCATATACGTGGTCTGTCATGTAATCCCATTTCAGGTTGACGATGGGATCGGCAAACACGCCGCCATGCTTGTACTCTTCCTTGATGTGGTGGCCGAGTTCCATGATGATGTCGCCGTCAGGCCGGCTGTTGCCCATGGGTTTGGGTCCCTGGTAGCGCCACTGCATCCAGCGGCCTGAATTGGTAATGGAACCCTCTTTTTCAACGGATACGGCTGCCGGAAGCATGAACACTTCCGTGCGGATCTTTGACGAATCCGTGTCCGGTCCTTTCCAGAATGAGCCGGTCTCATTGTCAAAGATATTGACGTTGACCATCCAGTCCAGGTTTTCCATGGCCTTCCTGATCTTGGTTGCATTGGAACCGGAGCAGGCCGGGTTCTGTCCCCATGCAAAGAACCCTTTGATATCACCCTTATACATGGAATCAAACAGGTCGAACCAGGAGTAGCCCAAGCCGTCATCCACCTTGGGCAGCCAGTTGTAGCCGAACTGGTTATCCTTGTTAGCGGTATCGCCAAAGAAGGATTTCAGCATGCTTACGGAGTATTTGGGATAGTTGCCCCACCAGTTGGCGGACAGGGGATCGTTGGTCTTGGGCGTCCATTTGCCGTTGTAGGCGTCCAGGCTGGTATTGGATGATCTCGGGGTTTTCAGGTATCCCGGCCAGATATGCCAGAGCAGGCAGTGGTCGGTGGACCCCTGAACGTTGGATTCACCCCTCAACGCATTCACTCCACCGCCGGCCACACCCATGTTCCCCAGCAGCAGCTGAATCATGGCCATGGCGCGGATGATCTGGGTACCGACAGTATGCTGGGTCCATCCCATGGCATACATGATGGTACCGGCTTTTCCGGTGGCACCGGTGGCTGTGTAGGTCTTGAAAACCTTGATCAGATCTTCTTTGGGTGTACCGGTAACCGTGGACACCGTATCCAGGTCATACCGTTCATAGTGTTTTTTCATCAGCTGAAACACGCTGCGCTCATGGTTGAGGCTGCGGTCCATCTTGGGCACACCGTTGGCATCCATCTCAAATGCCCATTTGGACTTGTCATAGCTGCCCAGATTCGGACCGTCTTCGTTTTTCTTGTAACCGGAAAACAGGCCGTCTTCAAATCCGTATGCCTTGCCCACGATAAAGGGTGCATTGGTATAGGCAGCCGTATATTCCTTGTTGTACAGATTGTTGTCCAGGATGTACTTGATCATGCCGCCCAGAAAGGCCGTGTCGCTTCCAGACCGGAGTGCGGTATAGATATCTGCCTTGGAGGAGGTTCTCGTGTATCTCGGGTCCACGCTGATGAGCTTGGCCCCTTTTTCCATGGCCTGGGTGACATATTTAAAAGATATGGGATGATTCTCAGCCGCATTACTTCCCATGATCAGGATGCAATCGCTGTTTTTGATATCAATCCAGTGATTGGTCATTGCACCGCGTCCAAACGACTCTGCCAGAGCCGCTACAGTTGCGCTGTGTCAGATCCTGGCCTGGTGTTCAATATACACCAGCCCCAACGATCTCATCAATGCCTGGTAAATCCAGCACTCCTCATTGTCCATGGCCGCAGACCCGACAGAAGCGATCCGGGTGGTCCGGTTGACGGTCTGCCCCTTGGCGTTGTTTGATTCAAACTTGAAGTCACGGGTTTTCTTTACCCGCTGGGCAATGGTTTTCAACGCCCAGTCCCAGGATACCGTCTCCCATTTATCTGAGTACGGCGCACGGTACATGGGTTCGGTCAGGCGGTTTTCATTCTCTGCCAGCTGTTTCAGGGATGCCCCTTTGGAGCACAGTGCCCCCTGGTTAATGACATGGTCCGGATCACCCTCGATATTGATGATTCGTCCGTCACCCCGCTTGCTGGTATGCACAATGGCGCCGCAGCCCACTGCGCAGTAGCAGCAGATGGTCGTCGATTCCTTGGCATACTGGGTTTTCAGCAGGCTGGCATGTGACTTGACCGGAGTCAGGTCAAATCCCAGACCACTGACGGCAGCCCCTGCAGCAGCGGCTCCGGAAATTTTGATAAAGTCTCTCCTGTTGAGTTTCATCGAAAATGCCTCCTTGGCTTGTTAGGTATTGACATTTAAGTATTGTGGAAAGCCCTGCCTTCAAGTTTCAAGGAGATGCCCGCGCCAGACGGCTCAAAGACAGATCGCTTTCCACAATCCCTATTCAACCTTTTAATGTCAGGTCCATAGCACAAGGGGGTTACAAAAAAGTTACAACCCGGGTACGGGACAGGATACAATCGCTTGAAAAGCTTGACATCGCGTTGATTTTCGTATCAAATACCCATAGCTTTATCCCCCAGATTCTATAGAAAATTGAAAATGGCGTAACATGACGACACAGCTGGACCAGATGATATGACCCCCCTGGAATTTGACCGTATTGCACAGTTTTTTGATGGATATACCCGGCAGTTTGTCAGTAGTGCCGCGGATCCGGCACCTCATCGGCTAAAAATCGAACATACCCGCCGGGTCTGTGCCAATATTGAATATCTGTGCAAGGCCCTGAACAAAGATGAAAACACTCTGTTTACAGCAAAGACAAGCGCCCTGCTCCATGATATCGGGCGGTTTATCCAGTATGATACCTTTGGGACTTTCTCAGACCGGATCTCGGCCAACCATGCGGTATTAGGTGTCCGGGTCATCCATGAACACCGCCTGTTGAACCCCCTGACGCGGACTGAAAAAAGCCGGATCATCAAGGCGGTGGCCCTGCACAATGTACTGAGCCTGCACCCTCGGCTGGATCCCGATACGTTGTGGCTGACCCGGCTGCTCAGGGATGCCGACAAAATGGACATTCTCAAGGTAATGACCGACCTGTATCTTCACAACCCACAGGACAGTGAGGGGTACATCACCTGGGACTTGAAGGATAATGGACAGATGTCTGATGAATTGATCCAGAGGGTGTTCAATAAAGAAATGATCGACAATACCACCCTGACCTCATTGAACGATCTGAAACTGCTGCAGATATCCTGGATCTTTGACCTGAACT
The DNA here is from genome assembly GCA_004796375.1 of Desulfobacteraceae bacterium. Classification (GTDB taxonomy): domain Bacteria; phylum Desulfobacterota; class Desulfobacteria; order Desulfobacterales; family Desulfobacteraceae; genus MADRE2. Next base: position 7,034 of record QZLA01000027.1, on the reverse strand, counting down.
TTGAGCCGGCATTAAAGCGGGTGGCCGAGCTTGGCTACATTCCCGGGATCATCTCTACGTTGCCACGGTCTGCCAAGATCGAGCGGCTGCTTGAATTCACAACCCATTTTCTTGAACAGGGGATTCCCTGTAAAGGCCGGACACTTGAAAAAACCATGGCGGAATAAACTGTTCCATGCCCTGCTGCTGATGATCCTATCAGTGGGTGCCGTATCTGCCGAAGAGATTGTCATGGTGTTTGGCGGCGGTTATCCGCCATTTTACACCCCAGATCTCAACACCGGCATGTATATTGATTTTCTAAAAAGATTCGAGGAGCGTCATCCCGCATTTTCCATCCAGAAAGTCCAACTGCCGCGGGTGAGGATGGATGCCTGGATGAAAACCGGAAAAGCCCATGCCTTTTCTCTTAACAGTATCATGTTTATTCCGGAACCACTCCGGGACAACTTCTGCTTTAGCGATCCCATCTGGGAAACCACGGACCATGTCATTATGAGAAAAGGCGATACCTTCTGCTTTCAGAACCCTGAGGACCTGTTCGGCAGGCAGGTGGGCGTGATCCTTGGAAACGGATATGGCCAGTATGACCCGCTCATGGCATCGGGTAAAATTACGGCGTTCCGGGTGGCAAGCACTCCCCAACTCTACCAGATGCTGTTAACCCGGCGTATCGATGCATGTTTCGGCAACATTCACGCCGACCCCCCGACCATGGAAGCAAACCACTTTGCCCTGGACCGGTTTGTATTCTCCAGACACCCCCTGCTGAGTTTTGAACTGGTCTGCCAGATCCAGAACACCCATGCCCACTTTCAGAAGACGCTCAACCGGTTTATACAAACTTCCAGGGCCACCGGATACTTGAAGGCCCTTGAAGACCGGTACTCCCATACCCGATATCTGACATTTGACAACTGTATGGAGTAAACCAATTACCCGGCAGTGTTCCTCAGTGCGGTTTCCATTTCACTTTTAACCGTTTTCAGGCTTTCAATGGCCTCTTCACGTTTGATACGGTTTTCATCAACGATCTTCCGGCCGTTTTCACAGATGGATATCAGGGTATCCTTCATGGACACGAGAAGGGCGATCTTGGTGGCATAATCCCCCTGGGACCGCTTGGATTCCAGAATTGCATCCTCCATGGTCCGGTTGCGCAGCTCTTCGACCCGGGTCAAGAGCGCTTCCTCATCTTTCCTGTCCATCTGCAGCTTTCTTAAGCGTGCAGTGGTCACGATATCAATGATCGCTTCTTTAAGGGCCGGGATGACAAAGATGATCTTGTCCACCAGATTGTCCATCTCGATATTGACGGCATCCTGGATCGCCCGGATCTTGGGGATGGTGGTCGCAGCCCGTTTGGTAAACGAGATTTGAATGTTGACCAGGCGGTGGTTGAATGCTTCCAGGTTGTTACCCATGTCCTGGACCTGGGTGGCCAGAAGCGTGTTGGCAGACTGCTCCATGGACTGCTGTTTCAACGCCTCATATTCTTTTACCCCGCGCTCCAGTGCCAGCTGTCCGCCCACGATGATGGGCATAACCGCAGAAATCTGGTCAATGGTCCTATCCAGCAGCATCTGGTATTTGGTATTATCCTGGATCAGGGTGTTGCGCTCCCCTTCGGCCTGCATCTGCATCTTGTCAAACTGAGCCCTGACATCCTTCTGGCGGTCCACCAGGAACTGAATCACCTGGGCCAGCTCCTTTGCCTTGCTTTTAAAGCGGCCAAACAACCCCCCGCTGCTTTTCCCCTCCAGGATATCCTGGAACTTGTTGAGCTTGAGGTCATCAATGTTCCGGTTCAGGGCGATAATCAATTCACCGGCCAGATCTGCGTCCTTGGCCTTGATCCCTTCAAGAAGCTCGTCCAGGAAATCCGACATGGCTTTTTCTTCATTATACCCGTAAAACCGGATGCTGTTGCGGTCCACAAAATCAACGGCGGCAGCATACTCATGGGCACCCTTCTGCTGGGACTCATCCAGCTGGTCATATGTCAGGATATTGGGTTGGGGTTTGAGCATGGACAAATCGCTTAATGCGGGCAGGTTCACCTGGGCTGATGGAATGTCCGCAGCCGGTGCAGACGCTGCCGGCTGGGTGGGTGCGGCTGCGGTTTGTGCGGTTTTCCTGGCATTGATTTCATCCAGCAGGTTAAATTCATTGTCAGACATGGTCCCTCCTCATTTTATGATATTTTTTTCTATGAATTGATCAATTTTGCAGACCCGGTTTAATGCTGGACAGGATCATGTCCATGGTCTGTGCCGAAGGCATCTGGATAATGGACGTAATCACCTCTGGCAGGCCGGCCACCCGGTGTTTGGACGGATCATTCCTGACCCCCTTGGTGCTGGACCTGAACCCGTGCAGCTCCCAGGCAACCTGCTGGATCTCAGGATCCTTCAGGGCATCGATCAGCCGCTGCCCCTTATCATTCACCGTAATCAGCGGGTGGGAACTCCACACCGTGGGCTGCGGATACAGCGTACGGATATTTTTCTTTAAAAACTCGATGGTATAGTCATCGCTGTTCTGAATCGCATATTCAATGAGCTGATTTTCATAGCCTACCAGTAATGGATACGTATAGGGATTGGAAATAAACAGATCGAAAATATCGCCTGAGGATTTGTGCTGAAATCCCATGCGGTCATAATATTCTTTGATGCTGGGCAATACATTATCAATGCTGGCCGGGCTGACCACATCCCCGTGGAGGATATTGGCCAGCAGGCCGTAGAAAATATTCCCGCTATTGCTGTGGGAAGGATCGGTGGACAGGATCTTGACCGTTCCCGGGATCAAGGGCAGGTTAATGTCTTTCCATTTGGTGCCAGCTACGGTCAGCTCAACCAGCTTGGGGAAATCCACAATATAGTGAATATTTTCCTGGACCGTAACGATTCCCAGGTCGATCAGGGCATCCGCCACTTTGTCCGGACAGTAGATCACGATGGGAGAGTTGAAAATCACATCGGCATGCTTGGCGAGTCCGCCGGTATTCTTGAACCACTCCACACACACAAAATTGGACGGCCAGTAGAAATCGATATCACTGCCCCTGTACTGCTGTCCCTTGACCATATCCACGCTGCCTTTTTTATGGGCATCAATGGTGATCCGGTGTTTTTTATCCAATATTTTGATCACTTTTTCATTGGCCAGAAATCCCATTTTCTCGCCACCCACATATCCCTTGAAGGTGATCTTTTCGAGCTTGACCTCCTTGAGCACGCCTGAATCACCCAGGAACTGGAATGCCACGATACCGCCGATCACTGCCAGCGCAAGCAGGATACCGATCATACTTTTTGTGTTCATTGATTCCTCCTCACAAATCCGCTTATATATCCAAATTGTAAATGGTTTCCATGGTCTCCCCTTCAATGGCGAGTGCTGTAAAATCGTTATTTCTGAACCCTTCCAGGTGTTTGGCAAAGCTCTCTTTTATGGTGGTAATCTTGTCCTCCATAGCGGTGAGTTTTTCCTGTTCATTGTCGGAAAGGCGCTGGGCCTGCCGCAATGTGACATATGCCTCAATAAACCGGTGTGCTCTCGGCAGATGGTCATTGATCAGCCGTCGGGCATCGGTTGTGACCAGGTCTTTGGGATCGGTCTCAAAATTCTTGAACAGGGTCGCCACCATATCGCTGATATCATGAAGATCAACAGCTATCCTTGCATGGCTTTTTTCCAGGCTTTTAGCCAGTCTATCCATTTTTCGCGTCCAGTCTTTTCCAATTGCCATGGATTCCTTGAACTCCTGCCGCGTCAGCCCCGGAACCATCTCAATTTCATGGTCCTCTTTTTTATCCTGCAGGATCAACTGGTTCACAATCCCGCCAAAGACCAACGCAATGATGGTATCCACCCACCACTTAAACTCCAGCAGTCGATCCGCTGCCAGGAATGCACCTACAGTGACGGCTGCAGAAATGATCATATTCAGCTTCCAACTGACCTTCATGAAACACGCTCCTTATTAATTATACCCTTTCATCTTCCGAAAGGCTTTGGCCACATCTGTTTTACCGCTGAAATACCGCCCGCCGCATTGATCCGCCATCTCCTTGAGCTGGCGTTCGTCCACATCCGTACCGAAACTCAGGGTATGGATGGGAATATCGGACATCCCCAGTTCATCAGCGGCTTGCAGTACCGCGCTTAGTGCGCCTTTGGACACACCGTCGGACAGCACGGCAATGGCTGGAAAGTGCCCCTGGATATCCTGTTCCCTGGTCTTTATCAGGCTTAATGCCGAGATCACCCCGGAATACATGTTGGTTCCCCCGCCCAGCCGGATGCTCCTGACCTTTTCCATCAGATCCTCCAGAACGGCAGGGTCATTCCCCTGGGCAATGATCGGGTCTCCCTGGATGTTGCTGAAGGGGATGATGACGTGGATATCCTTGGATGTGGGCTGCAATTTAAACTGTCGGGCTTTGGCAGGCGTGAGCAGGATGGACATGGCCTCCTGGACCGCCTGTTTGCCACCGTTCTTGTACATGGACCCGGAGTCGTCAATGACCCAGAAAGTGGCCGAGGGTTTTCTTACCTTTTCCTGGTAAAGATCCAGGATGGCCGTAAGCACCTCTTCCCTGGGCGGCTGGATCGGTGCAATCACCCGGGAGACATCAAATCCCTGATCCGGATTAAACGCGTTTTTGTCTGCCAGAGAGGCATCCATCCCCAACAGACGGTTCCGGCGACCCAACCGGATCATTTTTTTCTGGGCCTTGGGGGTCAGCAGATAGGCCTGGAGTTCTTCAAATATTCCGGCCTTGGCCGAGTTGCCTTTATCCACATACCCCAGGGGGTGATCCGCCATCATGGTGGCATCTGACAGGTAAACCACATGAAGGGGCTCTTCCCCCTTCTGGATCAGGCCCTTGTGTTTCACCTCCTTACCCGTATGCTTGTCCACACTTGTCCAGCCAATGTTGGCCTCAGAGATCATGGCCTCATAATTGATCATACCGTCCAGTTGCCCCATGTCATGGATCATCTTTGATTTCAGCCACCCTGAACTGCCTGAAGTTGAGGCGACAGTGGCCTCCATCTCCCTGGCCTTTTCCTGGATTTCCTTGTCTTTTACGATATCCATGGTCCAGTTGTCCGGCTTGCCGGCAAACACCCACCAGGCTGCCAGGTGAAACAGAGCACCTGAGTTGGATTGGGTGGAACTGGTTTTGGCGTATTTAAATTTTCCGTCACGGGCAGCTGCAAGGAACTCTTCGAGATCCGGGCTTCTTGTGTCCCAGCCCAGTTCCTCAACCTTGCTTTTTTTGAGACCGGCCACAATGGGAGAGACCATGATACTGCGTTTATTTTTAATCTTGTGCTGCGTATCCCCCAGGATGAACCAGATGGTGTGGGCCGGCCAGTAGGCATCTACAGGCGTATTGGTGCCGTCGGCCATCATGCGCATCATGTCTATGGACCCTTTGTATTCGATCCTGAGGTCAATATCTTTTTTCTTTGCCCATTTCATGATCATTGGGGCAAGCCCGCTCATTTCAGAGCCGGCATAGATCAGAAAGGATTCTGAAGACGGTGAAGCAGGTGTTGAAGCGGTCTGTTTTTCCTGTACTGCCTGTTTTGGGTCATCCGAGCAGGCCGGGAGAACTGCCAGCATGACGAATATGGCCAACAGAAGAAACAGGCGGACCAAACGATTTTTCATGGGTTGCTCCTTGATTGCAGTTTTCTGCACATGCATCAGTATTACTGTTTCTCAACAGCCATACATTAATCAGCTTTTGTTAAGATTGTGTTTGGATGTGATTTTTGATGATTTAAATGCACGCCACCAGAGACATGTCCATGAATTGACCTTCAGCCGGTGTGCTGCCTGAACGGCCTAACCGAACCAGGAAACCGGCACCCGGACGGCTATGATCTGGCTCTGGGCGCATACATCACCCTCGGATGAGAGTTCACAGGACAGGGTGATTTTCTTCTCTTTTGCGGTTTCGATCCGGGCGATCAGTTCAACATCCTGATCAATGGGAACCGGTCGAATGTATGACACCTCCAGCTTGCCCGTGACATACCAGATGGTTTCCCCTTCACCGATCCTGCGGCCGGCCATCTGGTAACCCTTGGCAATGGCGGTACAGACACTGTGGCAGTCGATCAGGGTGGAAATGATCCCGCCGTTCATATAATGGGTGGGGCCGGCACAATGATGGGCCAGAGGGGTAAAGGTGCAAACCGCCTCATCCTCACTGCGCCAGTAGCTCTTGATCTGAAGCCCGTCAGGGTTTTTAGTACCGCAGCCAAAGCAGTGATTATTCGGAATCTGATCCTGGAATGAAATGCCTTCAATCATCGTGTCACCTCCGCACATATATTGGGTGATTCGGTTATAATAGAAATAGACCTTTTTTCAAAGTTAAAATTCAGGAAGATGTATGTTTTTAAACCGTAACCTTCATCTGCCGGGATATCATCATCCCTCATCGATTCAACCCAGAACGACAGCACCCGGAATACACAAGCATAAAACCATATTGACTCTCAATTGCAATCCGATTAAGTTTTTTTCAAACATTTGGGACATAGCATCCAGATACCTGTATGGTGAAGCAACAGCATCATGAACGATGGTAAAGCTCATGGCTATTTTTCTTTTGGGAAATTAACCCGGGGCTTCTTTATTTGAAGTCTGGGAAAACCGATAGGAGAAGATAATGGGATATAAACACCGAGATGTTGAGTGCAGTATGCTGGACAACGGTCGGTGCCTGGTAGCGGGCTGTTACACCGGTTTTATCCGGGGCGGACTCGTTCTCGGGGTGACCTTTTTTTTAAGGTGGGTGACCATGGTGACCCTTGCCCTGGTGTTTATGTTGTTTTGCATCCCCTGCATGGGCCTTGCAGAAAACAGCCCATCCGGCCCGATCCGGATCGGGATTATCGGAGACCAGACCGGTACCCAAAATCTGGAACAGGCCTATGCCGCCCTTGAACAGGGTGTGAATCTTTTATCCAAACAGAATATTGATATGGCCCTCCATGTCGGG
>QZLA01000074.1 GCA_004796375.1 Desulfobacteraceae bacterium | reverse complement strand
CCGGCACGGGAATTGAAAAGGATCATCTTGAACGGATCTTTGATCCCTATTTCACCACCAAAACGCAGGAGGAGGGAACCGGCCTGGGCCTGGCGGTTGTTCTCGGTATCGTGCAGGAGCATGGCGGTGCTATAGATGTTGAGAGCCGCACGGGAAATGGGACCACCTTTGAACTGTTTTTTCCAAAAATCAAAGAGAATTAATGGGTAAATAGTCGGAATTATATCAATAAAAATCAGGAGGGGGGTATGAAACTGAAAATTGGGGCAAAGGTGAATCTTCTTATCATCGCTGTGATTCTTCTTGTTGGCGGCAGCTCAACGATCTTATCGGTCATGGCCCTGAAAAGCGAAGGGGAGCATGAGATCCAGGTGTTTGAAAACGCCATGATGGGTGAGAAGAAAGCGCAGATCGCCGATCTGGTCAACTCGGTGTATACCATTGCTGACGAACGCCTCAAGGAGTCCAAGGACAAGGACACTATCAAAAAGCAATTCGGCGATGATGTCCAGGCCGCCGTGGACCAGGCGATTTCCGTGTTTGAAGCGCTTGAGTCAGACCAGTCTGCCGGCGATATAGAGCAGCGCAAAGCCGCTGCCATCAACATCATTGACAAGATGCGCTGGGGACCGGAAAAAAAGGATTATTTCTGGATCCAGGATTCGGACGGTTTGATGGTTCATCATCCGATCAAGCCATCCCTAAACGGTAAGGACCTTATGGGACTGAAGGATCCGGACGGCAAACTGTTTTTCAAGGAGATGGATACGATCGCAGAAAAGGATGGGGCCGGATTTGTGGATTATAAATGGCCCAAACCCGGGTTTGATGAACCCGTGGACAAAGTTTCCTATATCAAACTGTTTGAACCCTGGGGGTGGATCATCGGCAGCGGGGTTTATCTTGAGACCACTGAGGAGGCCCTGAAGAAAAGCGCATTGGACAGTATCCGATCCATCCGGTATGGAAAGGACAGCTCCGGCTACTTTTTCATTTACAACTCCAAAGGGGATTGTATCCTTCTGCCCCCCAAACCTGAAAATGAAGGCAAGAATTATTTCGATTTAAAAGACAAAAAAGGGAATTTTATTGTAAAAGATTTTATCAAGGTTGCCGAAGAAGAAGATCAGGGCGGGTTTTCTGTTTACTATTATCCAAAACCCGGCCAGGAGGAGCCGCTTCCCAAGATGTCTTTTGTCAGAAAGCTCGGTGATTGGGACTGGATTATCGGCACAGGCATTTATACCGATGATGTGGATCAGGTGATTGCCCAGGAGTCTGAAAACATAATGAAAAATATTTACCGTGCCACGATCAAACTGGTGGTTGTCGCACTGGTCATCGGCGTGGTGTCACTTGTACTGGCCTATCTGCTCATTGCCAAAGGGGTGGTCGGCCCGATCCGCAAGGTGGTGGATATGCTCAAGGATATTGCTGAAGGCGAAGGGGATCTGACCAAACGGATCGAGGATAAATCCGGGGATGAAACCCAGGAGCTTGCCGACTGGTTCAACCGGTTTATTGAGAATACCCAGGAGATGATCAAACAGGTGAAAGGAGATACAGTGACGCTCACCAACACCTCTTCCGTGCTCACCCATGTGTCGGATGAAATGAGCAGTTCCGCCCAGAGTACCACAGACCGGGCCACGACTGTCTCGGCCGCTGCCGAGGAGATGAGTGCCAACATGAACTCCATCTCAGCGGCCATGGAGCAGGCGTCAACCAACCTGAACATGGTGTCAGCGGCTGCCGAGGAGATGAGTTCGACCATCAACGAGATTGCACAGAACTCTGAAAATGCCCGGTCAATTACCAGTGATGCGGTAAATAAAACCGAAACCGCGTCCAGGCAGGTGGATGAGCTGGGCAGCTCAGCGGATGAGATCTCCAAGGTGGTGGAAACCATTACCGATATCTCCGAACAGGTCAACCTTCTTGCGTTGAATGCCACCATTGAGGCTGCCAGGGCCGGCGAAGCCGGAAAAGGGTTTGCCGTAGTGGCCAATGAAATCAAAGACCTGGCCAACCAGACCGCAGAAGCATCCAATGAGATCAAGGATAAAATTACAGGCATCCAATCCTCCACCCGCGGAACAGTGGAACAGATCACCAGTATTTCAGAGGTGGTGAATGAAATTAACGATATTGTTTCTACAATTGCTACTGCAGTTGAAGAGCAGTCCGTAACCACCAAGGAGATCGCCGAGAATGTGTCCCAGGCCTCAATGGGGGTGAATGAGGTGAATGAAAATGTCAGCCAGGGATCTGTTGTCTCGGCTGAAGTGTCGCAGGAAATCAGCGAGGTGACCCAGGCATCTGAGCAGATCAATCAGTCCAGCGTTGAACTCAAAGGCAAAGCAGAGGAGCTGTCCAATCTTTCTTCAGCACTGGCTGAGATGATGGGGAAATTCAAGGTGTAGATGGAAGGAAAAGAACCCACATCTGCGTGCAGGGATCAGAACCCACGCAACATCATTTTTTTCATCAGGGTGGTGTGCCTGGTTCTGGTCCTTCAGTCACAGGCTGTCGGAGAAACCCTGACCTTGGTGGCTGATGAGTGGCCGCCGTTTAACGGGGTGCCGAATTCTTCACAAGAAGGATATATCGTGGATGTGGCGCGGGCCGTGTTCGAAGATCAGGGGATCCGGGTGGATTACCAGGTGCTCCCGTGGCGGCGCGCTGTTGAGATGACGCGGGATGGTATGTATAACGGCGTCATCGGTGCCTCAAAAACCGATGCCCCGGGTTTTATTTTTCCTGAGGAGGAGTTGTCCCGGAATTTTCTCTCTTTTTATGTCCGTAAAGGATTCCCATGGAGATTCACCCGACCGTCAGATGTCGAACAGGTGTCTTTAGCTGTAATCGCCGGTTATGACTACCGCCAATGGCTTTTGGGCTACATCGATTCCCATCGGGATAATCCGGATCGGATACAGGTCATGACCGGCAATACCCCATTGGAAAGAAATCTTAAGAAACTGATCAACGGCCGGGTGGATGCGGTGGTGGATAATGAGGCGGTCATCCTGAATCTGGCAGTGAAAATGGGGATCACCCATCAGATTATGGCTGCAGGATATGGATCCGAGCCCTCCTATATCTACATTGCCTTTTCACCCAAGAAGCCGCAATCCGGTCGATACGCAAAGATGTTGACCCATGGGGTAACGCAGCTCAGGCAAAGTGGAAAATTGGCCAAAATACTGATGACCTACGGACTAAAAGACTGGAAATCGCATGACCGGTAATTCCGAGGAACAGGCACTGTTCAGATCGTTTTTCAAGCGCTCATTGACCCGTAACCTCATCCTGATCATCGGGTTGGCCGTGACCCTGATACTGGTATCTTCTCTGCTCATTCATCTGCTGCTGATCGCCCGGACCAACAGTCAGCAGTTTGAACATAAGAAAAAGGAACTGATATCCAATCTGACAGAAACCCTTGAACTGCCCTTGTGGAATTATGACACCCAGAGTGTTCAACGGCTCGGCCAGATCATGATGACCACGGATATTGTCGCTTTGCTGATCATCAAAGACACCAAGGACAGGGTGCTGTTTTCAGGCCGTGACGCAGCTCCATTCAATGACAGGTCAGTTTCTTTTGATATTTTCTATCGGGATGTTCACGTCGGATCCTTTGATATCGGCCTGACCGATAAAACCTATCGTTCTGCAAAACAGCGCCTCATCATGATCAGCCTGTCCACCCTAGGGGCCCTGATCCTGTGCATATTCATGGTGGTGGTTGTTTCGGTCCGGTGGTTTATGAAACGACCGTTAATGGATTTTTCACAGAGCATCGATTCCCTGGCCAACGGTGAATACCGAACCGATCTCAAGGCTGAACAGTATGCAGAACTTGAAGAATTGACACAGCACTTCAACCGGATGTCATCCAAAATTCAAAGCCGTGAAAAGGATCTCATACGATTTGCCACCATTATTGAACAGGCGGATGAAGAGGTGATCATCACCGACCCTGACGGCCGGATTCAATATGTCAATCCATCGTTTGAGCAAAATACCGGGTTCGGGTCAGAGGAGGTCCTGGGAAAAACACCCGCAATTCTGAAAAGCGGTGTACATGACACCGGCTTTTATCAAACGCTTTGGCAGACCATCCTGAACAAGCAGACCTGGAAAGGGCTGATTCAAAATAGAAACAAATCCGGGGACCTGTGCACCCACGATACCACCATCACCCCGATTCTGGATTTTGATGACAATATTACCGCGTTTGTATCGATCCGGAGGGATATCACCCAGCAGATCAGGATGGAACAGCAGGTACAGCAATCAATGAAAATGCAGGCCATCGGAACCCTTGCCGGAGGTATTGCCCATGATTTCAATAATATCCTTTCCGGGATCTTTGGTTACTGTCAGCTCGCTCAGACCAAAATCAATGATCCTGACAAGGCGAACTCCTATATTGATAACGCACTCAGGGCGGCACGGCGGGCAACACACCTGGTCAACCAGATCCTGACATTCAGCCGTCAGACCGAATATGAAAAACGGCCCTTCCAGATCTATCTTGAAGTCAATGAGGCACTGAAACTCCTCCGTTCTTCGATTCCGGTGACCATCACCATTGAAAAATGCCTGGAATCCAGATCACTGGTCATGGCAGATCCGGGCAAGATTCACCAGGTGGTCATGAACCTGTGTACCAATGCATACCATGCCATGCGCCGGACCGGCGGGACACTAAGTGTTTTTCTCAAGGAGGAGACGCTGCCGTATCCGCGCCAGGTCAGAAACCGCGTTATGCCGGCCGCAAGATACCTGGTTTTGGGTATTGGAGATACCGGGCATGGTATGGATCAAAAGACTTTGGTAAGCGCATTTGAACCCTATTTTACCACCAAAAAGGTGGGGCAGGGTACCGGGTTGGGACTGGCCATCGTCCAGGCGATTGTGGATGAACATGACGGGTTCATCGATGTGGAAAGCAGTTTTGAAAAAGGTACCCTTTTCAAGCTGTACTTCCCGGTCGTCGAAACTGACGCATTGTCAGACAGCCTCGCTGAATACGGGGATGACCGGGAATCAAAT
>QZLA01000022.1 GCA_004796375.1 Desulfobacteraceae bacterium | reverse complement strand
CATCAGAGCCGTACACTGCTGGGCATGATGGAAAGACAAGTTTGATGAACGACAGGATTCCCGGAGTATAAAACTCGATCCCCCTCAGCTCCACCAGATCCTTTCTCATCAAGCGTTTCCAAGGAAAACATCCAACCTCTTTCCGCTTCTCTTGAAAATATCTCAAGGCTTAATGGTGTCTCCTTTGACTGAAAAACAGAAGAATACGAAGAGAGAGGGCTTCCTGGTGGCCGCCATATCGGACTGATCGCTCAAGAAGTGGAGAAGGTGCTGCCCGAACTGGTCAAATCAGGACCAGGCGGCTATAAATCGGTGGTTTACTCAAAGCTTACAGCAGTCCTCGTGGAAGCCGTTAAAGAATTGAAAAGTGAAAATGACGCCCTCAAGACACAACGGCTGGATTCCTGGATTATAAACTCGATCTTTTCTTGAAACCTACGAGCAACGTATCGCCCCATGAGACCTTCTCCTGCCACTCCGTGTCCCACCAGGGAAAATCCCATGAGATCAATGGTGACATCGCTGGACTGAATGGTGATGCCGTTAACACCTGCAACACATTCCTGGCTTTTCGTTATATAGCAGAAGCCCGGCAATAAACGCGACGGTTGCCTGCGTCAGATCACTGTGTGAGAACTGCCTGATGGATTAAGAAGTCATACTGAAAAGGGAAACGTAAGCATTTTTAATTTTTAGCTCCAACTCATTGACTTGCCTTTACATCTGTTATAATTATCGATTCGAGAATATAGGCGACAACGTTTCGCAAGAATGACAAGGAATCACAACACGGCTATAAAATACGGCCATGACTAACAGAAAAGGCTATAATCAAGCAACGCTAGGAAGGGAACATAGCATGGGAAATTGTTCGCGATTCAGATCTGGGCTTTTACTTCGCTTTTTCACCTTATTGATTTTTTTCGTGTTCAGCGGGATAAGCCCGGTGTTTCAGGCACATGAGGCAGTTGCATCCGTTGGCGACAAGACATCTTCTTCAACGGATGCCAGTGCGCTGCCTGCCCTGCGTTCATCAAAAACCACGGCTGTCTGGCGCCCGGCTCCTGCAAACCACTCCGGTTTGCCTGACAGGCTGAAGCAGAACTGCAATATACAGATAGGGGATCTTGGACCCCTGCCGGCTGAATCAACAGGCCCTGTAAACTCCATACCGGCCAAAACGTCCCCTGTTGACAAAACCAATGTCCTTAAAGCCAAGGTATCCGAAACTCCAGGCAGGTATGACGGCGCTCTGAAACACGATGCCCCCATGGCAGCCGGAGACCTGCTCGATTCGTTTAACAGCCCAAGTCAACAATCCCTTGGTATGGACTATGACCCCGGAAGAAACGGGGTCTGGATTACCAGCGAAGAAAATACTGCAGGCCCGGTCACCAATATCTACCTGGTAAGTACAGAGCCCCCCTATACCATCCTGCACACCTTGGATCTGGTCGGTATTGCCGTTACCGGGGATGGAAATTCCACCGGGGTCTGTGTTCTTCCCAACGGCAACCTGCTGCTGGCAGACTACGAGGGCGACCTGTCGGTCATTGATGACTATCTTTTTGAGGTCAATCCGGATACCGGGACACTGGTGAACTACTGGCCCCTTGACGGGAGCACCTTTGGCGCCAATAACAACACCTCCACGGACGGTACCCGTATCGACCAGGTAGTTGATGTGGCCGTGGATCCCAAAGGCAACGTCTTTGTGACCTCTTTTGGCGACAACTATGTTTACCAGCTCACGCTTGTCCCGGGAATGCCGGGCACCTGGTCTACGACAGCTGCTTACCAACTAAGCACTGTGACCAACGCCTGCGGCCTGGATCGCATCGACTGCCCCTCCTTTACCGGTTTTCTTGTGGCGGACCAGGCGACCACAACAGTCGCTTTCATGGATGATGCCTTTGCAGTAACCAGTTCTTTTGCCACTGATCATGATGGCAGCACCCATAATGACGGTGTGGCTGCGTTACCTGCCAAAGGCGATCCCATGGCCGTATGGGTAGTTGACGCATCTACCGACATGGTGGGTATCTTCGACTCTGATATCTACTGCAGTGAAGCATCCGCAGCCCACACCTGGGTCCTGGAGACGCCCTTGCCCCAGGGCTTTATGGATTCTGCGGTGGTGGAATACCATGGAGATACCTATGTTGTGGCCGGGTACGGCAGCAACGGTGAAGCTTATAAATATTCTCCCCGGACCGACCAATGGACCCGCCTTGCCGATCAACCCTTCCCCGCCATCGAATACCCGGTGGATGGCTCACTTGGTTATGTTTTCGGTGCTCCGAAAATCTTTATCTTCCCGGACACCACCAGCGCCCAAACCGACCTGATGATCTATGACATATTCTCTGACTCATGGTCCACCCTGCCCTTGAGCGGCGGTTTTTCTGCCCGATGGGCGGCGGACCTGGCTTATGACCCGGTGAACAACCTGATTTACATCAGCGGCGGTGCCACTTCACCGGGCGGTGGAAATCTTAATGAATTGTGGAGTTATGCACCGGACACCAATACCTTTACACAGCTTTCTTCCTTTACCTCGGCAAGGGATTTTCATGCCTCCTGCGTCTACAACGGCAAGCTGTATATCGCCGGCGGAACCAATGTCTCAGATACACCAATGAATAGTACCCAGGTGTATACTATCTCCACCAATACCTGGAATGCTGAAAACGCTGATCTTGGAACGTTGCCCCACGGTTGGTGGGCAATGGGAGACGCCCTTCAGAGTGACCGCCTGTGGATAATGGGAGGTGTATATGAGAGCAGTATCATTACAGCGGAAACCGGATATTTTGATCTCTCCTCCGGGACCTGGGTTGCCGGCCCGGATATTGTTACACCGGTCTACCGGGCAGACGGAGACCTTCAAGGGGGTACGCCCTGCCTGGTCGGCGGCTCCTCCATAGGGCTTTCACCCCAGGTATTTAACCAGCACTATCTCGGACCTGAAAAACAAGTCCTGGTATATGCGGACGATCCCAATCACCCTGCCTCCAATACCCATGTAGACCAGGCTCTCAAACGGATTGGACTGGGCTACACAGCACACTATAATGGCGATTTCACCGGATTCAACAACAGTTTGAAAGGCCGCTCATGGGACCTGGTGATCATGGCCAATGATGATTATTATATGCCGATATCAACCTGGGATCTGCTCCAAACCTACGCGGCAAAAAACGGCCGCCTGATATTTCATTCCTGGGGGGTGAGTTATTACCCATCCCACGCGCTACTGACCACGCTTGGGGCCACTTTTGTAAGCGATGATACTGACCTGCCGGACCCCATCTACTGGTGGCAGGACAAACACCCGTTCTTTAATAAACCGAATCAGATTCAGGATTTCACTTTGTTGGAAGATGTTTTTTATGGTGTGTACGGACAGCGCGTTGAACCCCTGACCGGATTCTCACCCCTGGCCGGTTTTACCACACCTGGACCCAATCCCAATGAGACGGCTTTAATCATCGGCAATGCGAACAAAACGGTTTTCAAGGGATTCATGGATGGGCAGAACGACGCGGATCAAGACTCAGACAGTATTCCTGATGCAACGGAACTGTGGGAGAACATGATCTATAAAATCCTGCCCGGGCTAACAAACGTGCCGATGACGTCAATCTATCTGCTCCTCCTGCAATGATGGATTACCTGCCCTGCTGCCGGTTGATTCCGGTGGCAGGGTCATTCATTTAGTGGCCCTCCTCCATGGGTGCCACAGATGGCCCTGACTATGGTGCATGGTTATCTGCACTCACTGTGCATGCTGGACAGGCGCTCATGTTGGTCCCGTTAGCATAGCTGGTATTTTCGCCGACATAGCTGCCACCATCCAGATAAATCCCGAATGAAGCATTTGAGTAACAAGTATTGCCTGCTACAATGGAACCTAAGCCTGCCCTGATACCTGACATATTTTCAGAGCAGGTGTTCCCTTGGACTGTGCATCCCCCCTCGGTATATATCCCGGTTTGTCCATTGTCATAGGACATGTTGCCCTTGACGGTACTACCAGAACCTGTATAAATACCATCATGACCATTTTTTAGGGATGTATTTTCTACCACGATTGATCCTGCCCCTACGGTTATGCCTCTAACATCATTTCCCAATGCTGTACTGTTCTTTATAAACACAGCTTTGGCTGAACTTAGGTTGAAACCAGAGTGGTCATTATAACACGCCCTGACATTGATAATACGAAGCCCATTGATGCCGCTTACCGGAGCATAGATCCCATTCGCATCAAAATCAGTAAGGGTCCCGTTCCGAATCTCCACGTTGTACAGGGGTGTATTTAAATAGATGCCGTTTTCCTGGTCTGAAGATCCGGAAGGACCTCGAACGGCAAATCCCATGAGATCAATGGTCACATCACTGGCTCCGGCAGCCACGGTTATGGCATCTGAACCTGCGGGAGCGTTCATATTTTTTGTGATGAAATAGAACCCTCCTGAATCTGTGATTGTATAGGGGAGTTCCTTGATCTCGGTGCCGATCTTCTTTCCGCCGCCTGCCACAACATAAAAGTCCGCGTTAGCGCTTTTAAGGATAAGCATGAGGATTAGGACTGAACCCAAAAAAACAGTTGATAATCTTGAGGCATGCATGAAGACTCTCCTTCTACATAGTGATAAACTTGATCATATAAAAAATCTGAAATCGCATTTTGAAAAAGCGTTCTAAGCAATGATCACGGCGCATGGTTGTCAGCACTCACGGTACATGTTGAACAACTATTCATATTGTTCCCGTTCGTGTAGCAGGTGTTCCCCCCCACATAGCTATTGTCACTAAGCCGGATCCCATATTGAGTATTTGAATAACAGGCGTTGCCAATAACACTTGAACCCGATTCTGCATATATACCGTCATTATTTTCAGAGCAGGTATTCCCTTGTATGGTGCATCCGTACTCAGTATAAACCCCGCTACCCAAATTTTCGTAGCATGTGTTTCCTTTAACGGTGCTCCCGGAGCCTGCATAAATACCTGTTCCAGTGTTTTTAAAGCAGGTATTTTCCACCACCATTGAACCAGGCCCGGTCCATATGCCTCTTTGATAATTACCAAACACTTTGCAATTTTTTATTAACGTACCCCTGGCTGATGAAACTGAGATCCCGTAACTGTCATTATAACACACCCGGATGTTGATGACTCGAAGGCCATTTGCTCCTCCGGCACCAGCAATTCCATTAAAATCAAAATCAGTAAGAGTCCCGTTTCGAATCTCCACATTGTGAGCATAAGAGCCTATAAAAATTCCGGTTTCTAATCCAGAACCCGAGGGACCTATGATGGCAAATCCCATGAGATCAATGGTCACATCACTGGCTCCCGCAGCAACGGTTATCGCATTAGAACCTGCGGGAGCATCCATATCTTTTGTGATGTAATAAAATCCACCCGGCTCGGTAATTGTATAGGGTAGATCTTTGATCTCGGTGCCGATCTTTTTACCGCCTCCTGCCACGACATAGAAATTCGCATAGAGGCTTGGAGACGAGAATATTAGAATAATAAGTGCACTTAAGACAAGTGCCAATAACCTGGAAATATACATGATAATCTCCCCTGGAGTTATAAATGGAATAAAAACTACATATCGTATTTGGTAGAAGAAATCTACTCCTTTTGAGTCAAACAGATACTGGAACTTCACCAGCCGACCATCCGCAAATTAAGGAACACCTTCATCCATTTGCCTTGACATGTCTCCAGGATTATCATTGCTATAAAATCAAACATTTAGTTAACAATTCGTTTCACAAAAACCTTGGAGGTATCGTCATGAAAGCCTGAATGATTGCCCTTTATCTATTCGTAGGTTTTATTATTGCCGGGATTGTCTATGCGGCCGGAGTAGAGCATACCAACAACACCTCTTTGGGATCAAATACAGGGAATAATCCGACTGATGGTGCCGACAATGACAACAATACATTCATCGAAACCAATGCAGGCACCAGTATGACTGCCGGCACCGGAAACGACAATACCTTTGTGGGTTACGATGCAGGCTGCCGAAATGCTCATGGTAGGGATAACACCTTTGTCGGTAAAAGCGCTGGTCAAAACAGGAAGCGATGGCTACAAGTCTGTGGCCTATACCAAACTTACGGCCGTTCTGGTAGAAGCGATAAAAGAACTGAAAAGTGAAAATGACGAGCTTAAAGCACAGGTGAAAGCACAGCAGGATTTGATGGCATCCATCATGGTAAAACTGGAAACCCTGTAATCCCTGGTTAATCCAGTAAAAGCATCAAATAGACCGAGGTTGGCGGCGCCCAGTTCGCGTCGGCAATGGCATTGTCCAGGAAATCAGGCAGGCCGTCATTATTAGAGTCTTTGATCGTCTCCATGATGTCTGATACCCCATCGCCGTCTGTGTCACCAGATCCAAGCACCCGGTTGCTCACATTGCACCCTTCAGCAAAGGTGATCGTGGAACCGGGTCCTTTCTGGAAGTCGCTGTTGTTCTTCCAGGTACCGCACAGGATAATCTCTCCGGTACCGTCCAAAAGAGTTGCGCCGCTGTCCAGGGTGAAATGACGGGCACGGTCGATCAGTCCGGAACCCAGATTCAATTGACCGCCATTTTTAATGGTCATATCATGACAGTTCATCTTGATGGTCTGGTCATTCATCGTGATGGATGAATTAGGGCCAATGATAATTCCCCCCGCGAATACCGGGCAGGTGTAAAGAACCAATAACAGGAAAACTGCTGATGCGATGATCGTTCTCATAGAAAAAACCCCGCATTATTTTTTAATGATATCCTAAAGCTATATGATATTTTTTTTAAGATGTCCATCATTTTTCGTTGCCAGTCTTTCCTTTAATCTTTGGTTTTCAATCTTTTCCCAAGGGTACACAACAAAGGTCATTAACAGTTTCTGGTAAGCATGGATATTCCTCGTTTAAATCTGAGCAAAGGATGGGGCGAATGCAGGCAGGTTAAAAAGCCCGTATTGCGCGCACCTTGCATGACAGATACTTTTTGAATCTATATTGTTTGCCATCAAAGAAGTGCTGCATCCAAGCGTCCCATAGATCGTACTGTGTCGAAGTCCAATATGCGTCAGATGCAAACCCGCCTACAATGTCCTTATTCTGATACAGTAAATTCAACTCATCCTTTGATGGCAGGAACCAGCCGTTAAAGCCATTATACGCAACCCTGGCTGCTACCTCAGGATCGGTGAGGACGTTCAAAATATCAATGGTGTTTTGAGCGCCTGTTCCAATTGCGGTTCCATAAGCCCCGGTAATTGTGTATTCGGAACCCCAATACGTATCACTGCTCTGGTCTTCCCGTGCGGCCTCCAGGCCATGTCGTCCACCGTCAGTAACATAAAACACAATGCCGCCCCCAGGGCCTGTATCACCGATCAATGGAATGACAACAGTTTTGTCTGCACAAAAACCTGCACCTGCCAAACTAAAAAGGACAACCACCACTAAACGCACTATGAGTTTTTTCATGGCACCCCTGTAATGAATCAATTCATACTGACCTGTATCCCGATATAATTCTGACACATAAGGCAATCATTTTTTTTGTTAAGTTCGGGAAACCTGTCAACCTTCATGCAGCCATCAATTGATCCATGCCCCACTATTCTCCCAATAAGAGCAGGAAAACAGACGGATTGACCAATGATTCTTGAAACGCCACGATAATTCCGCCCTGTGAGGCCCATGGACTTGTGCCGCATATATTATATGCGCTTACTCTATAGTAGTAAGTGCCCTCAGCCAGCCCCACCTGATAGAACTGGGTGACATCTCCCTGGCAGCAGGTAGCAGGCGAGTTGAACCCGGGGTTGTCTGAGCGTTGGAGCGTATACCCCGTAGCACGCGGCACACTGCTCCATTCAACAAGAAAACAGCCATCCCTGTCTGATTGTGGATATACAAGGGAGTAAGGTAGTCCAGGTGGGGATATTACTGAGACCGAACTGCCCGTTTTCCAAGTGCTGTTTCCACAGCTTTTTTCAGATCGTATCCGATAGTAATATGTATTGTTATCAAGGATGGTTTCTGTATAACTGCTGTCTGATCCTGAATAGACATCAACAACCGCCCCGGAAAAATCATGAGACGTTGACCGCTGCAACCGATATCCTTCAACACCTGCAACCCCAGGCCAGGACACGGTAAATCCGCCCCCGCAGCTGGTAGGCGGGCAACTGAGAAGTGAGGGTGGGTTCGGATTGTCACAGACATGGACAGCATTGCTGTAGGCATAATCACTGGTGGCACAATCACTGTAGGCCTTGACACGGTAATAGTATGATCGCTCATCTCTGCCGGCCAGATCGACAAACACCTCGGGGCCGTCATAAACAACCGTGCAGGTTGAAAAATCCTGTGACCAGCTCTCCTCAACAGTATACCCATCTGCATCGATAACCTCGGACCAGCTAACCGTGTAGTTGCCATCCTCATCTTCAGCCGGAGCATTTAAAGAATCAGGAGCGGCAATACTCAATTTGCAGACATTTACTTTACTGCTTTGAATAAAGCTGCTTGTACCGCACGGATTTACAGCTGCCACACGGTAATAATAATCACCGTTGTTCATTCCGCTTTCCTGGTGTGACAAAGCTGACCCATTGTATGCGATATACCATAATTGAGAACCGGGAGAGGATGCTCGCAACACCCTGTATGAATCCGCATCCGGTGCAGGCAGCCATATAATTTTATAACTGCCGTCATTATCACTATCAGGCACAAAAATCCCATTTGGAGCCTCCGGAGATGCTGAACAGGAGAAAGCAACATGGTCCACCCATCCTCTATCCTGGCCCAAAGAAACGCTGCCATCCTTTTCATAGGCCCACATGATGGTGTGACTGCCTGAGGGAATAGGAAAGCTTTTCTGCTCCCATTCCACTTGTCCGCTGATACTTGCATCTGGCGTGTTGACACCGCCGGTCTGCCAGTCGGTATACACCCTGAGGAAATCATACCCGGATTCGCTGGACACCTTCCATGAAAAACTCAGGGTACCGGGCCCGGTGACGGTGGTCCACATATAGCTGGTTTCATCATTTCCTGCATCGCCGCTTTGGGCAGCGTCTCCGTTATGATGATAATATGCAGATTGGCCGATCCAGTCGGGTCCGGCGCCTGTCGTGAAAGAATGCGTTTCATTATCCACAGCCTCCTCAAGGGTCATCACATTAATGTGGGCGACCCTTGGATCGCCGTAGAGGTTAAAGTCAAACATGTTGACCAGTTCCCAACCACCGACCACATTCGGTATAATATCGGTTTTGCCCAAATACAAGGCTGCACCGGCAGGAAACCCTAATGCCAGGCGGATCATATGTTCATACGCAAAGCCCCCGCTGTTACCACTGTTGTCAAAATTTGTTCCTCCAATACCATGCGCTTCGCGGGCCGCTGCCACGGTTGCAACGCTTCCGTTTTTCAACAAGGTGTATGCCAGGTTATCGTGATGCTCAGGATATCCTGTGTTGCACGATGCCTGGAAAACAAGGGCCGGATAATTGTCATTAAGCAAAGGCGCCTGGGAAGTGTTTATCAATGTGCTCGGATTTTCATGACACCCGTCGTATCCTACCGACACACCGACATTGCTTCCATGGCCTGACCAGCAGACCATACCATAGTTCCCCGACACCCAGCGGTTGATCACCACTGATCCCCCGATAAGCTCCTCATCGCTGGGATAGAGAGAATCTTCCCCACAGGCCCCGTTACCCTGCTGATATATGGTCCAGGTTGAAATACTCAAAGGGTTAAAAGAATTGGTTATCATCTGCTCAGCTAAAGGTGCTGAGTCTACATTCTCAGCCAGAAATGACATGGGCAGGAGCACACTTCTCCGCCAGGAGTTATCTGAAGTGTTCTCATAATCCATGGTCTTTTGAAGGATGCTGTCCAAGGCGGCAAAATCTCGATGATACACCGGTATTCGCCCCACATAGACATCCGCCGCCAGGTCGACGCCGCCGGTCACATCCCAATCATCCCAATACTCACCGTACAGGTTGTCACCATCGTAATCCCAGTCTCCGGTTAAATCGGCATAATAAAAATCGGTCGGTACCTCTTTAATTCCGTAAGTGGCCCATAGCCGGGGGGAACACAGTTTCATGGGAATATTGCCTTCACCATAAGGGCTTTCATAATGATTCGGATCTCCAATCAGCAATACATACTCGATACCCAGGGATACATAGTTATTGATGAGCCACTGCCGTATCCTGTCTGCACGGGTATTGGGAGGCGGGCCGGTTACGGATTCAAACTCATTTTCCGTTACCACAAGTACGTTAAAGCCCCTGAACTGTTTATGCCTGACGAAATCGTGGAGCTTTGAACTGTTAAACACCGTATCCGTATCGGTAATGATGACATAATTATAGGGCGGTGCAGCATCAGGTTTATCCACGGTTTCATCCAATGCATACCAGGCACGCCCCTCATAATAATTGGCAAACAGATCACAAGCCAGATGATCCATCACGTTATCCTGGAGCTGAGCAGCGTCAGCTGTCCCTTGTATGCGTTCAAAATCAAGTGCCATCTCAATGTGTTCTGTAAGTCTTAATTCGCTGCGGACCGGATTGTATTGAAACGGATAAAAGACCACCCTGACAAAACGCCACTTTCTGAGCTGCCCTTGTGAAATGAGATCAATAGGCTCGGCAGGATAAAAAAGATCAGACCCATAAACCAGTTGATTTTTACCATCCATAATTGGAATATGGCTTTTCCGGTCAAAATACGCCCTGGTTTGACCCTGAACACGATAAGGAGAACCCGGTTTTATTTGATAGGAGCCTTTCAGAAGTGAGGACTTCCGGCTGACAATTTTCAGGGAAATGCTTTTCCAATCCACATCAGGCGGAACAATGAGATGGATTGTTTTAGCAGGTAAAGACGGGTCTCCCGGCGCTGCACGGTTATTAAAGCCTTCCATCAAGATACGGTCAGACCCGTTACTATCCTTTACCAGTTGATAAGACGGGATACTCAGTGTGAAGGATATTGATTCAGAACCACAGACCGGCACAGAAGCGCAGAACGTAAGAATGCAAAGGATGGTTACACATAGTATTCTACCCATACGACCCTCCTGCCTATCAGTATTTAAGAAAACGTCAAGCTATTTCTCACTCTTAAACAAGCTTGTGGCCCTGAGAGTTGATCTTATTCCAAAACAGTTCGAATCCTGATTTATTTGAGTCCTATCGAGCAAGTCAACGCGAAAAAGTACCAAGTAGAAGACAACTGGTACCTATGCAAATGGTTAATTGTGAATGATTTTCGCCAAACTATAGAAAAGAAAGGCTGACATGTCAAACAGAAAATAAAGCCGGTTAAACAAGCATATTCACGACAATATCCGCCTGAAAATTTGATACCGAAATTTATTCATAAATGATAACGTAAATCTTAACAGTTTCAATTCCCCGGAATTAGCATCTTCTAACCTCTGTGGACTTTCTTCGAATTACGCCAGCCCGTACCAGAAATTCCGGGTAAAGCCAAAACAATGTTATTTCTTTTAACAAAAAGGAGGTATCATGAATTTTGACCATGTGTATGCAGATTACCTAAAAGATGACGGGGTTAAAGCGATTACCCAGTTGGAAGAAGAGACCGGGAAAACAATCCTGGCCTACTACACTCCCCCTTCAGTTGCCAATGTAGACGATGAGGTGTTAAATAAAATTAAAGAACTGGAAACAAAACTCTGTGTTCGGCTGGTCGTTTACGAGAAACACTAGTTTTAAAGGGTATTAACCAAGCAAGTACAACTGCTATTTAACAACGCCTTTACAATTCACTCCGGTTTAAGCAGGATATCTTGACAGGCTTCCTGCTTAAACCGGTAAAGCTGACCTTTGTGCTCCAAACTCGGGCCTGCTGACAATAGTTGAAAGCTGTCTAAGCCGCGACACGGTTCGCCATGGACACCTGGTCATTCAGGGTCCAGAGATCGTAGAGGACACCAAGCCCAAAGATGCCGCCGGTGAGAAGGTAGATAATGCCTGAAATCCATTTGCCCATATACATCCGGTGAACCCCGAAAATCCCGAGGAATGTCAGAAAAATAAAGGCAAGAGAGTAGTCGATATCACCGGCAAAGTAACGGATATCGGCCTGATCATCCATGGAGGGAATCAGGAAAAAATCGATGATCCACCCGATACCGAGCAATCCCAGGGTGAAAAACCAGATGGTTCCGGTAAGCGGTTTGCCATAGTAAAACCGGTGAGCACCGATAAAGCCGAAGATCCATAGAATGTAACCGATCGATTTTCTGTGAGTGTCATTCGCGTGCATATTCGTTTCCTTTTTAAATTCATAACATACCCGTTGGATTAATTCCCCATACGCTGTTAAATTGAATAGCAATCAGTATGCCAGTATACGTATTCACTGAATTTACAATGGAATGGATCGCTCATCAAGGCATCACCCTCTTTATACAGGGGAAAAGATGATCAGAACCCCCAAGAATTGGTTAAAAAACCCAAAGATCCATTACTTTCAGGGTATGTGCGCCTTAACCTTCGGCATCATCATGCTAAATACGCCTGCAGGCAGTGACGCAAGACCAATGCTTGCGCAATAAAAAAGCCCTTTGAAAAAAAAATTTTTCATTGCCATATCATAATCACTGCCAGGTTCTACCGTATCAAAGGGATAAAATGATATTCCGGCTATCAAAAGGCATAAGAAAAGAAAATACACCACTGTAAAACCCGGCCATACATACTTTCTTAATTTTGCGCTTCTCGTGGCCAGCCAGACACCTGTTGATCCTGACACAATACTAACAATCACTCCTAAAAAGCCACCGGCTGTCAATACCCCAATCAGTATCAGTCCCATTTGAATCCCCAGAAGTTTAATCAATAAACATCTATGTCATACCCGGTTTGCCCGGGAAAATCCAATTAGATTTATGTAATTTCCCGGAGCAAATAAAAACCCCGGGCATGTTGATTCATCAACATGCCCGGGGCGTTGTCAGAGAGGGAAAAAGCGGAAACTATTTTTCCATATTCACGGCAAACACGCGATAATTGCCGCGCCTGAACAGGAACTGGACGGTCTTGCCCTCCTTGACTTTGTCAATGAATT
>QZLA01000003.1 GCA_004796375.1 Desulfobacteraceae bacterium | reverse complement strand
TTAGGAGGCGCTATGAATCGATTTAAAAAACTGATGGTGTCCCTGGATTTGAACGAAACCGATTCCACGTTAATTCAGTATGCAGGGTTTATTTCCAATATGGCCCATTCAAGTGAGATCTGTTTTGTACATATCACGGATACCTTTGATATTCCGGAGGAGATAAAAAAGGTATACCCTGAAATTGTTTCCCCGGTTGATGAAGCTGCAAAAGCCAGGATGAAGGAGTTGGTCAGCACGCATTTCAACGGGCACAGCGGTACTGAACTGGCCTTTGAGGCCATTGAAGGGACACGGGTCGGATCGCTGCTCTCTTTCTCAAAAAGTCATGACATCGACCTGATTATTGTCGGCCAGAGCACCGGTCAATCGAGCAACCTGTCGGAAAAGCTGGCAAGAAAAGCCCCCTGTTCTGTATTGATCATCCCTCAGCGGTCTTATGTCAAACTGGACACCATACTCGCGGCCGTTGATTTTTCCGATCATTCCATGAATACCCTGGATGTTGCCAGTGCATTTGCAAAGGCGGGTGAGGTTAAATTTATCGATATACTTCACACCTATGACATTCCAAAGGGCTATTACAAAACCGGAAAATCGGTTGAGGAATTTGACCGAATGATGCTGGAAAATGCCAAGAAAAAAGCGCGGGTGCTGTTTGCAAAAGCAGACCTGAAGGGTATGGAGATTAAACCCTATTTCAGAAAGACCGATAATACGGTGGAGGGAATCCAGCGGTTTGCAGAACAGAGCGCTGCTGATCTGATTGTACTCGGCGCCCGGGGCAGGACGGGAGACATGGCCGCCATTCTCCTGGGCAGTGTGACCGAAGGGTTGATCAGGAAACTGGACCGCCCGCTGCTGGCAGTGAAAACCAAAGGCGAGGGAATGGGTCTTTTAGATGCGCTTTACGCCTTGTGATCGGTCTGTTATGTTACGGAACATTCTGCTGGTATATAATCCCTTTTCCGGGTATTTTATCGGCCATACACCTGCAGCGGTGGCGTCTTACCTGAAATCCATGGCCAAAGGGCAGGGCGATCTGATTTTAAGGCCCATGCCGTTCAATGCCAGGAAAAAAGATGCGCTGAGAAAAGAGATTCAGGAAAAACCCACCGATGCCGTGTGGGTCGCCGGCGGAGACGGTACAGTGACGGCGGTTGCAGATTGCCTGTCGAACCTGGATGTCCCCTTGGGTGTGCTGCCTTTGGGCACCATGAATCTTCTGGCGCGTGATATGGGGATGGCGCTGGATCTTAATCGGGCGGTAGGGCAATTGAGAACCGCCCGGCCGGTGTTGATTGATACGGCGGATATCAACCGGCACTTGATTCTGAATATATGCAATATCGGATTTTCAACCAAATTCACTCAAATGCGGGAAAAGTTCCGTCATGTATCCGCATGGATTCGATGGCCGCTGATGTTTTGGTATATGGTTCAATCACTGTTCGTTTACCCCTCCTTTAAAATAGAATTAAAGGTGAACAGGGAGCGGCATATTTTTCGGACCCGTTCGGTTACCATTACCAACAATCCATTGTCAGAAGACAGTTTGATCCTCCCCTCCCGCAGGCATATCAACCAGGGCAAACTGGGCATTTACATCGCAAAGAACACATCATTCTGGTCACTTCCTGTCCTGATCATTAAACTGCTGGTCGGGCGGTGGCATTATGATGACGATCTGATCCATTTGACAGCCGAGCGCGCAACCATCATTCCCAGGAGAAAACAGCGCCGGCGCCTGAGGGTGATGATCGATGGCGAACTCTTTAAGTTCAAGGCGCCGCTCCGTTTCAAGATTAAAGCCAAGGCGCTCAAAATACTCAAACCGGGAGCCTGATTGTGACGCTCATCGCCCATATATCTGATCTGCACTTCGGCGCTTCAAATACAAACAGAGAAGAACGGCTTCTTGAACAATTGAATGTGCATCTGCCTGATTTAGCCGTGATTACCGGTGATATCACCCAGCGTGCAACCCGACGCCAGTATGCGGCCGCACACCGTTTTTTACGCCGGTTGCCATGTCCCTGCATGACCATCCCCGGGAATCATGATTTGACACTGTATAATATGGTGGAGCGGTTTCATCATCCCTGGAGAAAATGGCACCGGTATATATCCACGGATGTTGAACCGGAGACAGCCGCCCCACATCTGTCGATCATGGGGATCAATACAGCAGCGCCATGGGGATATCGGATGGACTGGTCCCGGGGCAGGATTCTGCGTCATCAGATTGAACGAATCGAGAACCGGTTCCGGCAGGTATCTGAAAACCACCTGCGTGTCATTGCCGCCCATCACCCGCTGTGGCTGCCAAGATCCGAGAGACATCGCCGCCTGGCAGGCGGCACCGCCAGGGTATTCCCTTCTCTGAAATCTTCCGGTGTCGATCTGGTTCTGGGCGGGCACACCCACTCGGCCTATGTACACATTGAAAACGGAATGATTATCTGCCATGCCGGAAGTGCTTTCTCAAACCGGCTGTCATCCGGTCAGGAAAACAGCTACACCCTGATTTCAGGAAATCACAAGGGTTTGAACATCAAAATCATTCAATGGCAAACCAATGATTTTAAGGTGATGGAATCCTACCATTTTGCCAGGCAGTCCAATGGCTGGCAAATTCAATAATCATCGATCCTAAAAAAACGTCCATTTAACTGTCATAGTCTTTGTTTATACGTTCTCGATTTACGATCAGAACAATCAATTTGATTATTCTATACAGACTCACATATAAAAGCCCCAACCGTTAAGCAATACAGGAGCAAAGAATGGTCAGTGCAGGCATTGATATCGGGTCAAGATCAATAGAGTGTGTCCTTATAGAAAATGGATTGATCAAGGCGGCCAGGAAAACAGATACGGGTTACGACCCCATGAGCCAGGCCAAGAAGCTGATTGCAGATCTATCATTTGATTCGATCCTTGCGACAGGGTATGGCAGGAATCTGTTTGAACTTGAATATGATTCAAAAACAGTAACCGAAATAAAGGCCCATGCAAAGGGCGCAAGATTTTCCTTCCCAGAGGCATTGACCATTTTAGATATCGGCGGTCAGGACAGCAAGGTGATCCGGCTGGACATCACCGGCAAAGTGGTGCGGTTCGAAATGAACGACCGATGTGCGGCCGGTACCGGAAAATTCCTGGAAATCATGGCCCAGGCACTGGGCTTTTCCATGGATACCTTTGGCACGGCTGCTAAAAACGCTCAAAAATCCCTTGGCATCAGCAGTATGTGCACCGTTTTTGCTGAATCTGAAGTCACATCGCTCCTGGCCCGCGGAGAGAATCCAGAAGAGATCGCAAAAGGCCTGCATCAATCCGTGGTCAAGCGGGCAGCCGCCATGCTCAACAGGGTGTCGCCGGAAGGCCCTGTCGTGTTTACCGGCGGGGTGGCCAAAAATACCTGTATTGTTAAATTTTTAGAGCAAACCATACACCGGGAGGTATGGGTGCCTGAATCCCCTGAAATGAACGGGGCAATTGGTGCGGCACTGATTGCCGGTGAGAATTAATCTATTAAAACAGGATGCCTAACAATGAAAGCGCAATTATTCAAAAAGCTGCAGCAGATTACTGAACAGAACCTGATGGATATTGAATCCCACAAACAGAATGGCAATCACGCCATTGGATTTTACTGCCTGTATGCGCCCACTGAACTGGCAACAGCTGCAGATGCGATCCCCCTTCCGTTGTGCGGGACACGGCAGGATCCCATAGAGGCGGCTGAGGAGGCTTTGCCCAGGAACCTGTGTCCGCTGATCAAGAGCAGTTACGGGTTTGCCGCATCAGATACCTGTCCTTTTTTCAGGTTTTCCGACATGATCGTTGCAGACACCACCTGTGACGGAAAAAAGAAAATGTTCGAGCTGATGAACAGGATTACGCCGGTACATGTCCTCCAACTGCCGCAGCAGCAGAATACGGATCTTTTTCTCGATCCCTGGAAAGCGGAGATCAGCCTACTGAAGCAAAAGGTTGAAAATCTGACCGGTAAACAGATTACTGACCAGGACATCAGTAATGCGATCCAATTACTGAACCGGGAAAGAGAGGCTCTAAAAAGGTTGATGGATGTGACCCGGGCCATCCCCTCCCCTTTGACGGGAATGGAACTGATCGAGATCCTGTTCAAAACCGGATTTTTTGCAGACAAGCATAAGGGGATCGCCATCATGGACGAGATCGCAGATGCTTGTGAGACCATGGTTCAAAACGGTGAAAGCCCATTCAAAAAAACAACACCGAGGATTTTGATGACAGGCGTGCCGGTCGGCCTGGGTTCGGACAAGGTGATCCGGATCATTGAGGAATCAGGGGCCAACGTTGTGGCGTTTGAAAACTGCAGCGGATATAAGAAAACCTTCCAGGTGGATGAAACAAAAGATCCGCTGACCGCCCTGGCGGAAACATACCTTTCCATACCCTGTTCTGTGATGAGCCCCAACCCGGGGCGGTTTGACCTTCTGGAAGAGATGATCACCGGGTTTTCCGTCGACGGTGTGGTGGATCTTACCTGGCAGGCGTGCCATACCTATAATATCGAGGCCTATGGAGTACAGGAGTTTGTGGCGGACCGGTTTGCCCTGCCGTATCTTCACATTGAGACAGATTATTCCCAGTCAGATACCGAGCAGCTCAGGGTAAGGATTGAGGCGTTTCTGGAAATGATATGATGTGAGACTCGCTTTTACTGCTGCTTGAAAATGCCGGTTTCCACCCAGATGACGGCAGTCCGGACCAGTTCCGACCCGTGTTTGAAGCACAGTTTTTCCTTGATCCGCTCCCGGTAGGTCCCAATGGTTTTCACGCTGATATTGAGCTGACCGGACATTTCGCTGGGGGACAGGCCCTTGCCGATCAGCTGGAAGATCTGGATCTCCCGGTCGGTCAGTCGTTTTAACGGGGATTCGTGCAGGGTTTCCGGCTGGTTCCGGAATTTATTCAGGATATTGCTCATGATGGCCGGAGAGACGTAAATATTCCCGGAAATGATCTGGCGGACGGCTGTGACCACCGATTCCGATGCCTCCTGCTTCATGATATAGCCCTTGGCACCGGCAAGGATGCACCGTTCGGCATGCAGTGATTCATCATGCATGGACAGTACGAGAAAACTGAGGTGTTTTTCCTCTTGCACCATCTCCTTGATCAATTCGATACCATTACTGTTCTTGAGTGTCAGGTCCACGATGACGAGATCCGGCTGGTGGTGCGCAATCACATCCCTTGCCGTGTCCACATCTTCGGCATCACCGCACACGGCCATATCCGGTTCCCGGTTGATCAGTTCCTCAATCCCCATCCGGAAGATGGGGTGATCTTCAACAATAATGATTTTTATCTTGTCTTCAGTCATCTCACCGCTCCATTTCAATCCGGACATGGGTCCCTTTTGAGGCGCGTCTGGAAATATCAAGAGTTGCCCCGATCCTTCCGGCCCTGTATTTCATTAACTGGATGCCCATCCCTTTCAGGGGGCCGGTATCCGGGATGCCGGAACCATCGTCTTTGATACTGACAATAATCTTGTCATCCCCGGTGGTCAGCCGGATCATCACCTGGGCTGCTGTTGCATGTTTGATGGCATTGATTACCGCTTCATGGATGATATAGTACATGTGGGTGGCCACATTATTGTCCTGGATGTGAACGGCCGGGTCATATTCAAGCAGGCAGGGGACACCGAACACCTCCCGGACATACTGGCTCAGTTCGGTGAGAGAGGCATCAAATCCCATGGCCGACAGGTTGACGGGGCTCAGCCCTTTTGACAGCTGGCGGGTCTTGGCAATTGCATCCAGGATAAAGGTTCTGATTTTCTCAGCATCCCGGACCTTATCATCTGCATCGGTTTCAAGCTTCTCCTTGAGGATTTTGGTCATGACCTCGATCCCGATCAGCTGGGGACACAGGTCATCGTGAAGCTCCATGGATATTTTCTGGCGTTCACGCTCGCTGATATTGAGAATCTGTCTTTCGAGCTGCCGCGATTCACTGATATCCTCAAGCGACGCCAGGATGCAGGCATCTCCCCAGAGCTTCACCATCTCCGCTGAAATGACACCTGTTTTTACGTCTCCTGAAATGGTGCAGAATTGAATCTCCTGCTGCTCAATGCGTCCTTTGGATTTGAGGTTTTTGATCAACCGGTCATATTCTGACCGGTCCTTGAAGAAACCGACGGCTGGAAGATGTTTGCCCATGAGTTCAAACAGGCTGTAGCCGGTAAACCGCAACAGACTGTCATTTACATTGATCAGTTTGCCCGATGCCATGGTGGCGATGAACATGCCGGAAGGGCTGCTGCGGAACGCTTTGGAAAACATCTCTTCAGACAGGCGCAGTGCTTTTTCCGAACGTTTTCGCTGGGTCACATCCCTGACAACACCGGAAAATCCGACAGGGGTGTGGGACTTGTCTTGGATCAGGGAGACAGAGGTCTCAACCGAGCACAGGTTGTTGTTCCACGTTTTAAATTCCAGACCGGACACTTTTTCAGCTTTACCGGATCCTTTGACCTTTTTGAAAATCCGGGTGATCTGGTCGGCATTTTCCGGATCTGCAAATGTTTGAATCGGTTTGCCGTGGAGTTGGTCCGCATCTATTTCCAGAATCTCCTCCATGGACCGGTTGAAAAAGATGAAACGGCCGTTAAGATCAACTTCAAAATATCCCTCTTCCATCCGTTCGAGGATCAACCGGTAATTCTCCTCACTGCTGGCAAGGGCGGATGCGGTTTCCTTGTGTTGCTTGATTTCGGACGTCAGGTTGGCACTGTATTTTTCAAGTTTGTCCATAAACGCATTGAAAAAACCTGCGAGTTGACCGATTTCATCGGATGACCTGACCGGCATCCGGGTGCTGAAATTACCGGATGTACTGCTTGAAATGCGCTGCATCAGGGATTTTAAGGGATTGATCACCAGGTTGTTCACCCACAGGGAGGTTAAAAAGCCCAGGGCAATGATCATGAACGCCGTTAAGATGATAATGGTCCGTATGGTTTTCAGCGGGGCATAGATTTCATCCAGGTAGCTTGCCGAGGCCACGATCCAGTCATATTCCGGCAGGTAATTAAAGATGACGATCTTGTCGCGCTCCTTTTGCTCGCCGGGATTTTTCCAGGAATAGATAATTTTCCCGTTTTTTGTCCCGGTGATGGTGTCGACAAAATAATTGCCGAACCGGTCTTTTGTACCGGAAAAGTTGCCGGATAGAAACGGATGTACAATCAGGTTGCCCTTTGAATCGGTGATGTAGGCATATCCGGTCTTACCAAAGGTCAGCTCCAGAATGGATTCCTTGAAATCAGATATGTTGATCAGCTCCTTGAACTCCTCCTGATATGAGGATACGGAGATGATCCAGTCCCAGGGTTCGAAATAAGACATATACATGGCCTTGGGGCGCTCTGTTGCTTCACCCGGATTTTTCCAGTCATACTCGAGATATCCCTGTTTTTGCCGGATCATGATCCGGACAAATTCACGGTCCATGAAATTTTTGCCCGCAACGCCCGGGACAGGGTGTTCAATGGCAATCCCCTTGCTGTCCGCACAATAGATATAACCGGTTTTTCCGATGGTCTGGCTGAACAAAATGCCTCGTGCCCGTGCCTTGGCTTCATCCAGGGTCAGCTTGCCCGCGGTATGATCCTGATAAATCTGTTCAACGATCTCTTTGTTTTTTTCTGCCACAGCCCTGAGGTGATTTTTAATCGATGTGCTGGCTGCCGTTTCCACCATATTCTTGATGGTTGCCGTGGCATTGGTCAGTTCGCTTTCAATGTTGGACTCTATGGTTGTCCTGACCTTGTAATAGATGAAGACACCGCCAATCAGGGTTGAAAGGATGAAGATAAGGGTATATCCGCTGAGCAGCTTATACCGGATCCCAAGATTTTGAAAAGCAAAAAACAATCGATGCATTCCAGGTTCCTCGTCAGAAAGCGTTCCTGTTAGGCCTATCCAAATCTGTTACGCCTGTCAAGAACAGGGGACAACAAAAGTCAAGATACCGGCATCTTCTTTTAAACCCAAAGAATCTTGCTGACAATCCGTTTAAAATCCGGTATGAGTCATAGCATGATGGAAGTTGAGCATAAAATCGATGCCTTCAAGGCCATGGGAGATGCCACCCGGTTCAGGATCCTGAAACTGCTTTCTGAAAACGGCAGGCTTTGTGTCACGGCACTGGCCAACCAGCTGCAGGTTGCCCAGCCCACCGTATCACAGCACCTGAAAATCCTGAAGGTGGCCAACCTGGTTCATGCCGAACGTATCGGAACCCATATCCATTATTGTATTCAACCAACCACACTGGAAGACCTGTCCAGGCAGATCGAAACCTTTCTGGCACCGCCGCCATTAAAAGCGGCGCACCCCGATCATGAGTGTGTGGCAAAGGATTGCCTTTCTGCTGAATCGGCGGATGACTCAAACACCCCCTAAAATCGCTCTCTAACGCCACATTTCTTGTGATCTGAAATCACCCGTTGAAAGAAAAACTCAAATCGTATTGACATGTATTTAAATATGCGTATATTAGAATATATTAAAATTAACATAAAAGAAGGAGGTAAAATCATGTGCTGTCAATCCACCCAATCCCATTCACATCATGCAGGGTCCGGTCAATCATGCGGTTGTCACGGACCGCATAAGCTGCAGACCCCGGGCTGCCGGTGCGGCTGCGGTATTCAGGGGTTCATGAGCAAAAAGAAAAAGATCCAGGCATTGAAAGGTGTCCAGGCCCATCTTGAAGACAGACTCGATGATATCAAGGAATACATCAAGGAGCTTGAAAAAAAGTAACCCGGCCCCGGACAGAAAACGATGGTACCGGTGAAGGTCTCCCTGGCCAATTTAATGGGGCCCTCGCCGGTACGCCCACCCGAATCCCATCCTTAAACCTTTGTGTTTGGCTTGACAGGACACCCTGTACACGGTAAATTGAAATTATACAATTTGAGTGTTGACGTTATTGCTCTTTTATTCTGATTTTTCCTTTCATTTTCGAAGTCCATACGATTTCTACTGCCTTTTACCGATTGATGCCTGATCAATGATCGCTCCAGGATTAACCGTTTGTCTGGTATATTCCAGGGTGGAATATCCAGTGATCAGATAAATCCCAAAAACCCTGGTACGAAACAGGGAGACCAGGGATATGTCCGGATATTTTGCAGGTCATACCTTAAAAAGGAGGGCTTAAGATGGCGGTTAAACTGAATCATTATTGGGCGGTCATTCCCGGGAAGTATGAAGAATATGAAAAGTTTGTGCTCAATGAATTTATTCCAGGGGTCACGGATCTAGGGCTGCATACCGTGGCTGCATGGTCGGTTCTTGTCGGTGCCTACAGCGAAATCGTCCTTGAAAATGCCAGTGACGATCTGGAGCTGGTCGAAAAAACGCTCCGCAATGAATCCTATAAGTCCCTGAAGCGGGATCTGCTCAAACTGGTGAAGAGTTACCAGACCAAGGTATTGATGAATACGGGTAAAGTGCCGTCCTATTCAAGGGAGGTTCAGGAGGGGACGATCAAGTTCAACCAGATGTGGGATATTCAAAGTCAGAAAAAAGCCGAGTATGAAGATTATGTGACCAAGGTTTATTTTCCCACCCTGAACGATCTGGGTGTCTCTGTGGCCGGAGAGTGGGAGGTGCTGATCGGTGACGGCCCCGGCATCATCTGTGAGGGGCGGGTCACCGATTACGACAACCTGATCGGCAATCTCCAGAGCAAGGAATTCAGGCGGGCCAGGCAGGGCCTCAGGCAGCTGATCGAGAATTACCGCAGCCGCATCCTGACCTTTCATGTCACCACCTACAGACTGGAATCCCTTTTATTCTAAGGAGGGTCATCATGTCCATCAAAGTCAACCATTACTGGTCTGTGGTGCCTAAATCCCAGGAGGAGTACCAGAAGTTCGTGATTAAAAAATTTATTCCGGGTATCAACCACCTGGGGATGCATACCGTGGCGGTCTGGTCGGTGATTGTGGGCGAATTCAGTGAGATCATCTGCGAAACCGCATGCAGTGACCTGGAATGGGTGGAAAAGGCCTTGACCCATAAACGGTACAGGGCATTGAAAACCGATCTGCTCAGGTATGTCAATGGATACCACACCAAGGTGCTTCTCAATACCGGCAAGGTGAGTTCCTATACCATGGATATTCACGAGGATGCGGTCAAATTCAACCAGATGTGGGATGTCCGGAGCCATAAAACCGGTGAGTACGAATATTTCATGACCCACGACTATATCCCCTCTCTCAAAGAGATCGGCATATCCGTGGCCGGAGAGTGGGAGGTCATCATCGGTGACGGGCCCGGTATCATCTGTGAGGGCCGGGTATCGGATGTGGCCACATTGATCTACAACCTGCGGAGCAGGCAGTTCCAGGATAAAAAGCGTGAACTAAAGCAGCTGGTGGAGAATTACCGCAGCCGGATTCTCGCATTTCACGCCCGGAAAATAAAAAGTTTCAGATCTACGAGCTACCAGCTGGTGAACCCTTAAGCCCTTTGAATTCAATGGGACACAGGCGGTTGCCTGGCTGGTGCAGGTGAATTTACTGTTCAAGCGGACCATTGACCCTGGGGGGATAATGAATCGTTTTGATAAAGACAGCAGCAAAAGTGCCAAAAGAAATCGTCGGCTTGATCCCGGAGCGTTTGTTCTGACCCTCTGTATCACAAGTGTATTCTGGCTCTTTTTCTCTGGGAGGTTTGATCTGTTTCACCTGTTACTGGGTGCGGTGTCCTGTATGATGGTGTCGGTGGTCACCCACCGCCTGCTGTTTCCAAAAGGTGTCCGGGCAAGGCTTGGGCTGACATGGTTCAGGGTTGCAGGCTACATGCCCTGGCTGTTCAAGCAGATCCTGCAGGCCAATCTACATGTCCTGTACCTGACGTTTCACCCGTCCATGATGCGGTTGATTAACCCCAAGACCATTGAATTCAAAAGCCGTTTGACCAGTGATGTCGCCCGTACCACGCTGGCCAACTCCATTACCCTGACACCGGGCACCATCACGGTGTATTCTGATGTGTTGGGGGTATTTGTGGTGCACTGTATTGATGACCGCTCCGGGCAGGACCTGCCCGGTGAAATGGAAGAGCGGATCGGCAGGGTGTTTGATGAATGATGTATTCTTGTATACCGGGGTGTGCATCAGCATGTTTATGCTGATGCCGGCATTCAGGTCCATCAAGGGGCCCACAGTCCTGGACCGCCTGGTCGGGGTCAATGCCATCGGGTCAAAAACCATTGTACTCTTGATTGTCATCGGCCTGCTGTATGAACGCGTGGATATGTTTGTGGATATCGCCCTGGCCTATGCCATGCTCAATTTTATCGCAGTTCTGGCGGCGTCCCGGTATTTTCAGAAGCGAAAAGGCCTTTACCAGGATGTTTCAGCAGCAGGGCGGGGGACATCACCATCACATCGAAAGGAGCCTTGATGGACCTGATCATTACATTGATGCTGGTGTTCGGCCTGGTGTTTTTTCTTGGCGGATCGCTGGGGATCATCCGGTTTCCCGATTTTTATTCCCGGCTGCATCCGGCCGGGAAACTGGATACCGGGGGGCTGGTGATCACCATGACGGCATTTGCGGTTTATACCGTTCAGCCGCTCACCATGGCATCGGTCATCACATCGATCAAGATTCTTTTGATCATTTTTTTCGTGTTCATTACCAGCCCGACCGCCATCCATTCGATTGTGGATGCCGGGGTCCGAGCCGGGCTCGAGCCCTGGGAAAAAAAGGGGG
The DNA here is from genome assembly GCA_004796375.1 of Desulfobacteraceae bacterium. Lineage (GTDB taxonomy): Bacteria > Desulfobacterota > Desulfobacteria > Desulfobacterales > Desulfobacteraceae > MADRE2. The sequence goes on along the minus strand of QZLA01000003.1, from coordinate 7,296 downwards.
GGACAGGGACATGATTTGGTCAATAGAGCTGATCATCCTGTTCCTCGTGGCCCTGTTCGGTATGGGGGCCCTGGCTGTAAAGGATCTCCTGGGGGCGGCGATCCTGTTTGGTGCTTACAGCTTTTTGCTGTGTCTTTTGTGGGCCATCATGGGGGCTGTGGATGTGGCGTTCACAGAGGCTTCGGTGGGGGCGGGCATCAGCACGGTACTGATCGTATCTGCGGTCCTGAGAACCACAAGGAGGAGTGAGGATTGAAAAGAGGCGGTCTTGTTTTATTTAGTATCATGGGGCTGCTCCTGGCATGGGGCGTATTGGAGTTCCCGGGTCTGGGTGATCCGTCGTCACCGGCATCCTCACATCTGTCGCCCTACTACATCCAGCACTCCCTTACCGACACGGCGGTGCCCAATATGGTGACCGCAGTCCTGGCCGATTACCGCGGCTATGACACCATGTTTGAGACCATTGTGATCTTCACGGCGGCCATTGTATGCATATTTTTACTCCGGACCTTTAAACCGCCTGCTTCGCGATACCGGATGTACCGGCATATGGCCACCGGCATCACGTTGCGCATTGAAAAAGGCGGGAAAACCCCGGACGACTCTGAGCATTTTGAGCGGATCGACTCGGTGTGGGTTCCCCATGATCTGGTGATCCGGACCACCTGCCGGATGGTGATCCCCTTTATCCAGGTATTTGCACTTTATGTGATTGCCCACGGGCACCACAGTCCTGGCGGCGGGTTCCAGGGGGGGGTGATCCTTGGCGCATCCGTGGTTCTGTTCGCCGTCTGCTTTGACCTGAGGCGCACCATCAGGTACCTGGGAGAAAAGATGTGCGCACTGCTGTGTGCCCTGGGGGTATTGATCTATGCGGGTACCGGAATCCTCTGTATGGGACTGCAGTCCAATTTTCTGGATTACAGTGCCCTGGCAGGGCTGTTCGGGACTGATCCGGTCATGGCAAGATCCCATGGCATTCTCATCGTGGAGATCGGGGTGGGAATGGCGGTCATGGCCGTGATGGTCATGCTTTACTACAACCTGGCTTCGGCCGGCAGACACGATGAAGGGTTGTGACCATGGAGATATTTCAAATATGGGTACTGCCCCGGCTCAACTACCTGATCTATATATTTTTAATGCTCCTGGGCCTGTATGGCATGCTGGTTAAACGAAACTACATGAAAAAGGTGATCGGTCTCAATATTCTCCAGACAGCCATTATCCTGTTTTTCATATCAACTGCTGCGAAAATCGGTGCCACCATTCCCATCATCGCAAACCACGAGCATCACGGGTCCCATGCTGCGGTCAACGCGGTCCAATACATCAATCCGCTTCCTCATGTCCTCATGCTTACGGCCATTGTCGTGGCCGTGGCCACCCTGGGGGTGGCCCTGGCCATGGTGATCCGCATATACCAGTTGTTCTCCACCATTGAAGAGGATCAGGTCCTGCTGCAATTGCGCAGGGAAACATTGGTTGCGGATGCAAAGGAGTCATTCCATGATTGATGCAGCGCGTCTCAAGCAGTTTGTCATGCTGGGCTACCTTACGGATGAGATGCGTGAAAAACTGGTTCCCATCACCGAGATGCTCATGTTTGACACGGATGAGAAAATTTTCAGCCAGGGAGATAACGCCGACCGCCTTTTTCTTCTTGAAACCGGGAAAGTGCTTCTGGAGAACCGGATAACAGATCATATGGCAGTGGCCATGACCTCCATCAAACCGGGGTATTCCTTTGGCTGGTCAGCCATGCTCAATGAAGATGTGTACTCATCTGATGCCATGGCCACAGAACCCAGCCGCGTGTTCTCATTCCGGGCGGATAAAATCAAACGGATCATGGACCAGGACCACTCCATGGGATTCATTATCAGCCAGCGCCTGCTGTATGTCATCAAAAAGCGGTATGATGTCCGGACCGAGCAGTTCGGGAAGACCATCAGGCTGCATCCGGACATCAGCGTGCTGCTGGGGGAGCAGGACAGTTAATCGAGAAGCCTGATGTTTTGAAAAATAGATAACGTGCAGCAAGGCATCCACCATGAATCAGCAACTGCCCATGGTTATAGTTGTTCTTCCCCTTTTCGGGACCATCGCCGGCTTCTGTACGGGGTGGTGGGCACGGAAAATGCCGTTTATCCTGGCCATAATGGCCCTGGGCGGCAGCTTTACAGGCGCTGTGGTGGTCGCCAGCGGTGTGATGAAAACCGGTCCGCTCCATTATCATATCAGCGGATGGATTCCGCCGTTCGGAATCGAATACCGGATTGATCACTTGAACGCGCTGCTGCTGGTGCTGATCAGTTTTCTGGCGCTGGCAACCGCGGTGTATGCCCGCAGCAGTGTGGAAAAGGAGATGCCGGACCGGGTGTTCCTGTTCTGGTGTCTGTATCTGCTCCTGATCACCGGGCTTTTAGGCATCGCCGTCACCGGGGATCTGTTTAACCTGTTTGTGCTCCTGGAGGTGGCATCCCTTGCGGGGTATGCGCTGGTGGCCGCGGGTGACCGCCGCGCGGCCGTGGCCGGGTTCAGGTATCTGGTCATCGGAACGGTCGGGGCATGCTTTTATCTTTTGGGGGTCGGGTACCTGTATATTGCCACGGGTACGCTGAACATCAAGGATCTGGCTGTGCTGCTGCCGCCCCTTTACGGATCCGGGACCGTGATCACGGCGTTCATATTTATCCTGGCCGGGTTGGCGATCAAGATCGCTTTGTTTCCCTTTCATGCCTGGCAGCCGGACGCTTATACCCATGCCCCGTCCGCTGTCAGTGTCATCATCTCCACGGCAGCGGCCAAAACCTTTACCTATGCCCTGATCCGGGTCATGTTCAGCGTGTTCACCATCGATTTTATGCGATCGAATGCTCCGATGACCGGGGTCGTCTGCTGGACAGGCGCTGCCAGTATCATCATTGGATCCGTATATGCCATTGCCCAGGACAACCTGAAACGGATGCTGGCCTATTCCAGCATTGCCAATGTCGGGTATCTGGTTCTGGGAATCGGGTTGTGCGGGGCCACATCGCTGGGGCTTAAACCCGTGGTCGTCCACCTGGTCAATCACGCCCTGATCAAAGGGGCCATGTTCATGGCAGCCTGTGCCGTTATATACCGGCAGGAGCTGCGTCATATCAGCGGTTTGCAGGGATTGTCCCGGCAGATGCCTGTCACGGCACTGATGCTGGTCCTGGCCTCTCTGTCCATGATCGGTCTTCCCCCCGGCGGGGGCTTTGTCTCCAAGTGGTACCTGATCCTGGCGTCAATCGAGTCAGGCCAATGGGGTTTTGTTGCAGTGATCTTTGTGAGCACATTGCTCATGCTGGTGTACTTCTGGCGCGTCATTGAGATGATCTATATCCGGCCGCCCCTATCAGAACCGGCTCCTGTAACGCGATGGTCCGGGGAGCAGCCACTGGGCATGATGATTCCCTGCGTCGTTCTTTCAGTACTCTCTTTTGCCATCGGCCTGGTGTGGATGTCCGGCGCATTGGACGGGCTGATCCAGGGAGTGAATCTCAATTTCGGCCTGGGAGGTGTCCCGTGATTGAAACCATGGATTCCCTGCGACCCCTTGCGGCCGTAGCAAGCCCGTTTGTGTGCGCCCTGCTGATCCTTTGGTTCAGGAAGCATCCGAATACTAGGGAAGGGTGCACACTTGCCGCTTCCATATTTCAGTTTGCCGTGATTCTCTCCATGGCGCCGATCGTCCTTGGGGGCAGGGTGATCACCTGTCACCTGATTACTATTGCACCCGGCCTGGAGATCGGGTTCACCCTGGATGCCTTTGGCCTGGTCTTTGCGATCACCTCCTCGTTTTTATGGATCCTGGTTTCGGTCTATTCCATCGGGTATATGCGCGCACTCAATGAGCATGCCCAGACCCGGTACTACTTCATGTTTGCCCTGGCAATTTTTTCAGCCGTAAGCATTGCCATGTCCGGAAACCTGATCACGTTTTATCTGTTTTACGAGGCATTGACCTTCAGCACCTACTGGCTGGTCGCGCATCATGAGGATGCCGAGGCATTTGCAGGGGCCAGAAAATACATGGCCTACCTGCTGATTTCCGGGTGGTTTCTGTTCGGCGCCGTGGCCATGACCTATGCGGTTGCCGGGACCACTGATTTTGTTCCGGGAGGCATCCTGTCGAACGGTGGGGCTCGCGGTTCCACACTGATTATCCTGTTCGGTCTGTTTGCACTGGGGTCCATGAAAGCTGCATGGATGCCCTTTCACGCATGGCTGCCCGGGGCCATGGTGGCGCCCGCGCCGGTCAGTTCATTGCTCCATGCTGTGGCCGTGGTAAAGGCCGGGGTGTTCGGGATGGTCAGGATCGTATGTTATGTGTTCGGTGTGGACCTGTTCCGCGCGCTGGGACTGGGTCTGGTCCTTTGTGTCATTGCCTCTGCCACCATGCTGGTGGGATCCTTTTTTGCCATTGCAGAAGATAATTTAAAACGGCGGTTGGCATTTTCTACCATCAGCCAGTTGTCCTATATCCTGTTCGGGACGGCGCTGCTGACCCCTTCGGGAATCCAGGGGGCCATGGTGCATATCCCGTTTCATGGATTCATGAAGATCACCCTGTTTCTGTGCGCGGGTGCGGTCATGGTGATCTGCGGGCAGTCGCGGATCAGCCGGATGGCCGGGATCGGGCGCCAGATTCCGGTGACCATGGCCGCGTTTGCCGTGGGGGCGGCCGGCATGTGCGGGCTCCCGCCGGTGGCCGGGTTTATCAGCAAATGGTTGTTGTGTTTAGGAACGATGGAAACAGGCGCCTATTTCCTCCTGTGCGTGATCCTGGTCAGTTCCATCCTGGATGTGATCTACTTTTTTCCGGTACTGAACACGGCGTTTTTTAAACCCCCACAAGCCCATCTGCCGGATCAGCATTCAGGCCCGGGAAATAAAGCAGAGCCGGGCGTGAAAGCAAGGCTGTACCCGTTCATGGTGGTGCCGCTGGCCTTAACCGCCCTGTTCTCCATCCTGTTCTGTTTTTTCCCCAACACCTTTTTTATCCTGGACCTGGTCCGGATGGCCGTGGGGCAATTGTTTTACTAGGAGGTGTAACCATGGGGCAATTTATAAAAGATGGCAAGCATCGGGTTTACCAACAGGATGACGGGCAGACCACGGCCTGGTTTTTCAATGACAAAGAGATTTTTGAACTGTCACACTCGGGCAGCACGGTTTACCGACGGGTGTTCTATGTCCTGGTTGTCCTGGGCACGCTCTACCTGACCGGTGTGTTTGTCTTCAATCATTAAGGGATGGATCCATGATACCCAAGGAAAAACGCGGATGGCTGGATCACCCCCATAGGCAGAAACAGTTCAGGGTATGGTTTTACCTGAGCCTTTGTGTGCTGCTCGTCTTTGATCTTTTGACATGGTGGGGCATGGAGCGGCACGGTCATTTTGCATGGGAAAGTGTGCCCTTTTTTCATGCGGCCTATGGGTTCTGCGGGTGTGTCGCCCTGATCTTCATTGCCAAAGTCCTTAGATGGGTCGTGAAGCGAAAGGAGGGGTATTATGATTAGCCCTCTGCCGCCATCCCTTGTCATGATTGTGGGTGCATTGTTCATCCCCTGCCTGAAAGGCCGGGTGAAAAGTGTCTATCTGTTTCTGCTCCCGGTGGCCGCATTTGCGGGGCTCCTGGGGATGCCCCCTGGGATATCATGGCAGGTGGGGTTCCTGGATTACCAGCTGATCCTGAGCCGCGTGGACCGGCTGAGCATGGTTTTCGGGATTGTATTTATCCTGATTACCCTGATCGGGGTAATCTTTGCCATTCATGTCCGGGATGACATCCAGCACACGGCGGCCATGGTGTATGCCGGTGCAGCCCTGGGTGTCACCTTTGCCGGGGATCTTGTTTCCTTGTATCTGTTTTGGGAGCTCATGGCTGTGGCCTCCACCTTTCTGATCCTGGCCGGCCGCACCCGGGAGTCAAGACAGGCGGCGTTCAGGTATTTCATGTGGCATTTTTTCGGTGGGGTATGCCTGTTGGCCGGTATCATTATCCATATCCGCACGGGCGGGGCCACACAGTTCTCCTATATCGGGCTCCATGATCTGGGCAGCGGGCTGATCCTGGCCGGGTTCGGCCTGAATGCCGCCATTTTTCCCTTTCACTCCTGGCTGCCGGATGCCTATCCCCGGGCCACGGCCACCGGTGCGGTGTTCATGAGTGCACTCACCACCAAGAGCGCGGTGTATGTCCTGGCCCGGACGTTTCCAGGGACCCCGATACTGGTGTGGGCCGGTGCGTTCATGACCTGCTTTCCCATATTTTACGCCGTTATTGCCAATGATATGCGCAGGGTCCTGTCCTACAGCCTGATCAATCAGGTGGGGTTCATGATCTGCGGCATCGGTATCGGCAGTGAACTGGCCCTCAATGGTGTCGCAGCCCACGCATTCTGCCATATCATTTATAAGGCCCTGCTGTTCATGTCCATGGGTGCGGTACTCCATATGACCGGCAAGTCGCGGGCCACCGATCTGGGCGGGTTGTATAGGTATATGCCGCTGACGTCGATATTCTGTATCATTGGTGCGGCATCCATTTCGGCCTTTCCCCTTTTTAGCGGGTTTATCAGCAAATCCATGACCGTAACGGCCGTTGCCGAGGAGCACCAGACCCTGGTGTGGCTCATGCTGCTGTTTGCCTCTGCCGGTGTATTTCACCATGCCGGTATCAAGGTCCCCTATTTTGTGTTCTTTGGCCATGATTCCGGTATACGGACCCAGGATCCGCCGTTGAACATGAAGGCTGCCATGGGGATTGCCGCATTCATCTGTATCGGGCTGGGCATCTGGCCGGCCCCCTTGTACCATATCCTTCCGTTCCCGGTGGATTATCAGCCCTATACCCTTTTCCATGTGATCGGCATGCTTGAATTGCTGATGTTTGGCGCATTGGCGTTTACCGTCCTGATCCTGTCCGGGTTTTATCCGGCAGAACTCAGGGCGGTCAACCTGGATACGGACTGGTGCTTCAGGTTGCCGGGCAGGTGGTTCACCCGGTTCTGCCGCGTCCCCCTCAAAACGTTTGAGCATGCGGTCAGCCAGCAGATGTCAAGATTGAGCAATACAGTGAGGGCTGCACCACGGGTATCGGCTGCCATTGAAAAGGGCCTTGACAGGGTCATCCACGGGATATCGGGCGCAATACCGGGCAAAGCGTATCTCGTACTAAAGCCGTTGCGAACCGAAAGCCGGGAGATATCCTGGAACCTGTTTTATATCCTGGTCCCCTTTGTTCTTATGCTTGGGG
>QZLA01000079.1 GCA_004796375.1 Desulfobacteraceae bacterium | reverse complement strand
GGGTATAGGAACCGGCAATCACCATGAAGATCATGATGTGATCGATCCGGCGCAGAACCGCCAATCCCTTGTCCGAGATTCGCAGGGAATGGTACAGGGCACTTGCCGTATACATGAGAATGAGTGTGGTGCCAAAAATGGAAAAAGACACCACATGCCATGCCCCTGCTTTTACAGCGGCATAGGCCACCATCAGGGTCAGAGCGGCAACAGAGCCCAGGGCACCGGCCATGTGTGTAATGGCATTCACAGGTTCGCGCAGTATTTTAGAACAGGTGCACATCGTACACACAAACATAGTAATCCTGGGAATTCTTTCAATGCTCTGGCCCTTAATTTACACTTTTTTTACTTAAAACACATTTTTCAATAAACTTCTTGATAATTCCTTACAGTGTGCTAATAAATTTGGGTATTCTTATTCGGTAATCAGTAGATAAGAATGACTGGGGGAGTTCGTTCTTAAACACAATTAAACCAAAATTATGGAGGTAGTACCAATGAAGGTTGTCAAGTTATTTGTCGTATTTCTTGCCACGTTGGCCATGACCACTGCTGCAATGGCAGGAACCCTTGACGAAGTAAAGAAGCGGGGGATGATCAAGGTGGGTGTCAACGGCTCTGTATTCGGGTTTGGAATGCCGGATGATAAAGGTGTCTGGAAAGGCCTGGATGTGGATACCGGACGTGCCGTTTCCGCAGCTGTTTTCGGTGATCCGGACAAAGTTGAATTTATTGCCCTGACCGGTGTGCAGCGTCTTCCCGCACTCCAGTCCGGTGAGATTGATGTCCTCTGCAGAAACACCACGCAGACCCTGACCCGTGAAACCAAGGCCGGCCTGAACTTTGCTCAGCCGAATTACTATGACGGCCAGGGATTTCTAGTTCCAAAAAAACTGGGTGTAAAAAGCGCCAAAGAGCTTGACGGCGCCACGGTATGCGTACTGCCCGGAACCACCACTGAAATGAATGCCGCAGATTATTTCCGCGCCAACAATATGAAGTGGAAACCGGTTGTTATTGAAAATACGGCCGAGCTGAACAATGCCTTTTTTGCCGGCCGCTGCGACTGTCTCACCTCGGATGCATCCCAGCTTGCTGCCAACCGTTCTGTAGCACCCAACCCGGCAGACTATGAGCTGCTTCCTGAAATCATCTCCAAAGAGCCGCTGGCGCCTGTGGTCAGACATGGTGATGATCAGTGGTATGATATCGTCAACTGGACCGTCATGGCACTGATCCAGGCTGAAGAGTTCGGTATTACCTCCAAGAATGTGGATCAGATGCTCAAAAGCAACAACCCCGGTATCAAACGCTTCCTGGGCGTGACTCCCGGAATGGGCACCCAGCTTGGCCTGTCTGACAAGTGGGCTTACAATATCGTTAAAATGGTCGGTAACTACGGTGAAATTTTCGAGAAAAATATCGGCCCCAAAACCCCCCTCGCACTTGAACGTGGTCTGAACGCGCTCTGGACTGAAGGCGGCCTGATGTATGCCGCTCCGGTAAGATAATTTTGTAAACCCAACGGTGCCTCGACCCCGGGTTGAGGCACCGTATCAAATCAAAAAATAAAATCATGAAAAACAGTATACCAGAAGAAAAAGTGCCGTTCTGGCTGGATTCGGACAAGCGGGCCATATTCTACCAGATATTCACCTTCCTCATGGTCGGACTTCTGGCCTATTACCTGGTGAATAACACCTTGATCAACCTGGAAAAGCAAAATATTGCATCCGGGTTCGAATTCCTTGAAAAGGAAGCCGCTTTTGAGATCGGTGAAACACCGATTCAATACAGTGCTGCGGATTCGTATGGCCGGGCGTTGATTGTCGGGGCGCTGAACACTTTGAAGGTCTCCTTTGTGGGGATAATCCTGTGCCTGATCATCGGGATTATCGTCGGGGTGGCCAGGCTTTCAACCAACTGGCTGGTATCGCGAATTGCCTTGATCTATATCGAGGTGATGCAGAATATACCGGTGTTGCTGCAGCTTTTCTTCTGGTATGCCCTTTTTTATGAGTCATTTCCAGGCCCCAGGCAGGCATTGAACCCGATTGACGGGTTGTTTATCTGCAACCGCGGGGTGGCGATGGGGATTCCGGCATCGCACCCGGCCCACAAGTTCATCATCATAGCCCTGGTGCTCGGGTTGGTGATCTCTTTCATTATTAAAAAGTGGGCAAAAAAGAGACAGGATGAGACGGGCACGGATTTTCCCGTGTTCTGGACCTCTGTGGGGATCACGCTCGGGCTGCCGCTGGTGGTCTGGCTGATCGCCGGTGCGCCTTCCGAGATGGATATCCCGGCTCTCAAGGGATTCAACTTCAAAGGCGGCCTCATGATGTCGCCGGAGTTCATTGCACTTCTCCTGGGGCTGGTGATCTATACCTCAGCCTTTGTCGCCGAGGCGGTCCGTGCAGGTATCCAGGCTGTGAGCCGCGGCCAGACCGAGGCGGCCATGTCCATCGGATTGAAAAAGAGCCATATCCTCAACCTGGTGGTGTTGCCCCAGGCGTTGCGGATCATTATCCCCCCTCTCACCAGCCAGATGCTGAACCTGACCAAGAACAGCTCTCTTGCCATTGCCATCGGGTTCCCCGATTTTGTGTCCGTGGCCAACACCACTATTAACCAGACCGGTCAGTCCATTGAGGGGGTCGCGTTGATCATGCTGTGCTACCTGACCTTCAGCCTGTCAACCTCGGTATTCATGAACTGGTACAATAAAAAATCCAAGCTGGTGGAGAGGTAAACATCTATGGCGATAATTGCAATTGATAAGGAAAAAATAGCCAGGATAAAACCCCCGGTGATTAAAACCGGCGTGATCGGATGGCTCAAAGAGAATCTGTTCAATGGTGTGATCAATTCTCTTCTGACCATTATCATCTTTTTGTTTATGGTTAAGTTTGTACCGCCGTTCATCAAATGGGCATTTGTGGATTCGGTCTGGTTTTCTACCAGTCAGGTCTGCAAAGAATGCGAGGGGGCCTGCTGGTCCGCCATTACCAAGAATTTCAGGTTTATGATCTTCGGTATCTACCCGTATGAACTGCACTGGAGACCCTTTGTGTCCATGCTGTCCCTGTTCACCCTGCTCTATTTTACCTACTACCGCAAGTACTGGTCCAAGACACTGCTTTATGCATGGCTTGCCGGGCTTGTGGCCATGGCCGTATTGATGAAGGGGGGCATTTTCGGATTGACACCGGTGCCGACGGAGATGTGGGGCGGGCTGCCCCTGACGCTGCTGTTGTCCATCTTCGGCCTGACCGCGGCCTATCCCTTAGGTGTGATCCTGGCCCTGGGGCGCGACTCCAAGTTGCCGGGAATCCGCTATATGTGTGTGACCTATATCGAGCTCATCCGGGGGGTGCCGCTGATCAGCCTGCTGTTCATGGCATCCATCATTTTTCCTTTGTTTCTGCCGGAGGGGGTAACTATCAACAAAATTCTCAGGGCCCAGGCCGCGATCATCTTTTTTACGGCTGCCTATATCGCCGAGGTGGTCCGGGGCGGACTTCAGGGAATGAACAAGGGCCAGTACGAGGCTGCAGATGCGCTCGGGTTGAATTATTACCAGACCATGCGTTTGATTATCCTGCCGCAGGCGCTGAAGATTGTGATTCCGCCCACGGTCAGTGTCCTGGTTTCTGCATTCAAGGATACCTCCCTTGTGGTGATTATTTCACTTTACGATCTTCTGTTTGCAGCGAAAACAGTCATCCAGAAACCCCAGTGGAACGGGTTTTCAACCGAAGTTTACATTTTTGTTGCCATACTTTATTTCCTTGGATGTTTCTCCATGTCCAACTTCTCAAGAAAACTCGAGGAAGAGCTTGATACCGATAAACGCAGCTAACCAATAGGAAGGAAAAATGACTCAATCCAATAACCCGGCCAGTGACGTAAGTAACAATGATGTCATCATCACGATAAAAGATCTCAATAAATGGTTTGGGGACTTTCATGTGCTGAAGGATATCAACCTTGAAGTGAGAAAGCAGGAAAAGATAGTGATCTGCGGTCCTTCCGGATCGGGTAAGTCAACGCTTATCCGGTGTATCAACCGCCTTGAGGAGCACCAGATGGGTCAGATTATTGTTGATGGTGTGGAACTGTCCAATAACCTGAAAAATATTGAGAAAATCAGAACCGAGGTGGGCATGGTATTCCAGCACTTTAACCTCTTCCCCCACCTGACCATTCTGGAGAATCTGACATTGGGGCCGGTGTGGGTGCGTAAAACCCCTAAAAAAGAGGCGGAAGAAACCGCCATGTTCTACCTTGAAAAGGTAAAGATTGCCGAGCAGGCCAAAAAATATCCCGGACAGCTTTCCGGCGGTCAGCAGCAGCGGGTGGCCATTGCCCGAAGCCTTTGCATGAAACCCAAAGTCATGCTGTTTGATGAGCCCACGTCAGCCCTTGACCCCGAAATGGTCAAGGAGGTCCTGGATGTCATGATTCAGCTCAGTGATGAAGGCATGACCATGATCGTGGTCTCCCACGAAATGGGCTTTGCCAAAACCGTTGCCCAGCGTGTGATGCTTATGGATGACGGCATGATTCTCGAGGAGAATAACCCGGTGGACTTTTTTGAGAACCCGCAGCATGAACGGACACAGTTCTTCTTAAGCCAGATCCTGCATTGATCTGCCGCTGAATTGGAATGATGATATGTCGTGCCATGCTGTGACATATCATTACTCTTTCAACCGGATCGTGCCACCGGTTCCGGATATGCGGGTGCCGTATCCCTATCAGCCTTAGGAATACGGAGCACACCGTGGAAACGCTTTGGAGGGCATGTAAATTGCATATGCATACCTGTGATCACCTGACCTCACCGGGACGTTTCAAAGGCGTTAGGATTCTGCTAAATCCCTTGAACCCATTGATATGCAGGCGGTCATCTGCTAATAACAACCATAATCTGGAAAGTAAAGCGGATTTGAAATGATACGAGTTGGAATTGCAGGCTCAACCGGGTATACCGGCGCTGAATTGATAAAACTGGTGTGGGCGCACCCTGAAACAGAACTTTCAGTGATCACCTCAAAGAGTTATGAAGGTAAACACATCACTGAGGTGTTTCCGGGACTGAGACGCTGTTCGGATCTGATTTGCCAGCCCCTGGACGTGGTGCAGATTTCAAACCAGGTGGATGTCATGTTCCTGGCACTTCCCCACAAGGTATCCATGCACTGGGCACCCCGGTTTCTTGAGCAGGGGGTCAAGGTGGTGGACCTGTCTGCAGATTTCAGGTTCCAGGATGCGGCCGTTTATGAAGCGGCGTATCAACCCCACAGTTCAGCCGACCTGCTTGAAAAAAGCGTGTACGGGCTGTGTGAAATCTATCACGACCGGATCCGGTCAGCCGACCTTATCGGGAACCCCGGCTGTTATCCCACCAGCATTTTACTCCCCCTTGTTCCTTTGCTGAAAAAGGGGATGATCTCATCAAAGGGGATTGTTGCAGATTCAAAATCCGGCGTCAGCGGTGCCGGGCGCTCTGTCTCACTGGGAACCCATTTTTGCGAACTCAATGAGGGGTTCAAGGCGTACAAGGTGGAGGGACACCGGCATACCCCTGAAATCGAAGCTATTTTGAGTGATCAAAGCGGTCAACCCGTAAGGATGACTTTTATCCCCCACCTGCTGCCCTTGACCCGGGGAATGCTGTCCACCATCTATGCAGACACCGTTCAGGGGGTAACCCGGGAACAGGTCATAGACGCGCTGACATCCTATTACTCAACACAGCCGTTTGTAAGAATTTTGAAAGCGGGTCAATTCCCCGATATTGCTCATGTCCGCCATACCAATTGCTGCGATATCGGTGTACATGCCAATCCGGATACAGGAAAGCTGATCATTATTTCTGCGATTGATAACCTCCTGAAAGGTGCTGCGGGACAGGCGGTTCAGAATATGAATATCATGATGGGTTTGGATCAATCCACTGGATTGTTGGACGGCCAGGGCGTACTTTGAGAAATTACTTGACATCAGTTGAATATCTATTTAAGAAGGTAGGATAATGAGGAAAAGAATTAAAATATGGTTTCATTCCGGTTCTACCTCGGCGATCAGAGAGCTTTCCATTCACAGGGCCGTTTTTGCATTTTGTCTAGTTTTATGCATGGCCGTACTCTCAGGTATCGGCTATGTGGGGTATGACTATTACCGCCTGAAAACCATCAGTTTTGACAATGCCAGGCTGAACAGCCAGATTCAGTCCAGGGACGGCGAAATTCACAGCCAACGAAATCAGATCCAGACCTTTGCCAGAGAGATCGAAGTTCTAAAGTCAGAGGTCAGGAAACTGTCTGAGTTCGAGGACAAGGTCCGGCTCATTGCAGATATCAGGAAAACCGACGATACCGGCGGATTGATCGGAATCGGCGGGATACCCACCACCGAGTTGGATGAAGAAATGCCCCGTGAAGTCAAGCACAACGGACTGATCCGGGAAATGCACCAGCAGATGGGCCAGATGAGCCTGGTCACCGAAAACCAGGCCAAAGATTTTGAGGACTTGATCCAGATTCTGGAGGAGAAGAAGAACCTTCTCGCCTCCACGCCATCTATCCGGCCTGTCAGCGGTTATGTGACCTCGAAATTCGGCTATCGGATCTCACCATTTACCGGCCAGAAGGAGTTTCACTCCGGTATTGATATCTCCAACAGGAGCGGCACTAAAATCGTTGCCACAGCCAAGGGTAAAGTGACCTATGCGAGCCGAAAACGGCTGATCGGAAACCTGATCACCATCGATCACGGGTTTGGACGGGTCACCAAATACGGCCACTGTAAAAAGATCCTGGTTAAAAAAGGCCAGAAGGTCAAGCGCGGTGACGTGATTGCCACTGTAGGGAAAAGCGGCAGGACCACCGGGCCGCATCTTCACTACGAGGTCAGGATCAACGGCGCACCTGAAAATCCCCTCAAGTATATCCTGAATTAAGCCCAACTTCTTGTATTGATTTAGCTTTTAAATTATTTCCCTTTTTTTTTGCTTTTTGGTTTTGAATTTGCCAATTAATGGTTAGTATGTGTATGGATTGACAGTTGTTATTAACGCTTGAGCACTTATGGAATAGGTATACCCGATGGCATTAAAATTATTCTCCAAGATATTCGGAAATGCAAATGATAAGATTCTTAAAAAACTGCAGCCGATTGTTGATTCGATTAACAGCCTTGAACCGGAGATCCAGAAACTGAGCGATGAGCAGATTGCCGGAAAAACACCAGAGCTCAAAGCCAGGCTTGAAAAGGGTGAAACCCTTGATGACCTATTGCCCGAAGCGTTTGCACTCGTCAGGGAGGCATCGATCAGGACCCTTGGCATGCGTCACTTCGACGTCCAGCTGGTCGGCGGGATCGCCCTGCATCGCGGTGCCATAGCAGAGATGAAAACCGGTGAGGGAAAGACCCTTGTGGCCACCCTGGCTGCCTACCTCAATGCCCTTTCGGGTAAAGGGGTCCATATCGTCACTGTCAACGATTATCTGGCCAAACGTGACGCGGAATGGATGGGTCAGATCTACAAGTTCCTGGGGATGACGGTTGGGGTGATTCACTCTGAAATCGATGAAATGGAGCGAAAAGAAGCTTACCGCTCAGACATCACCTACGGGACCAACAATGAATTCGGGTTTGATTATCTCCGTGACAACATGAAGTTTGAAAAGGAGACCTTGGCCCAGGCATATCTCAATTTTGCCATTGTGGATGAGGTGGATAGTATTCTGATTGACGAGGCCCGGACCCCATTGATTATTTCCGGACCTGCAGAAAAGTCCACCCATCTGTACACCAAGGTCAACACCATTATCCCGGCGTTTAAAAAGGATACCGATTATACCCTGGATGAGGAAGCCAAATCGGTTTCCTTGACCGAAGAGGGCATCGCAAAGGGTGAGAAACTGCTTGGGGTTGATAATCTGTATGATCCATCCAATATCGAGGTTCTTCATCACCTGAACCAGGGACTCAAGGCCCATACCCTGTTTAAAAAGGACACGGATTATATCGTCAAGGACAACGAGGTGGTGATCGTTGATGAGTTTACCGGGCGTCTTATGGCCGGCAGGCGCTACAGTGAGGGACTTCACCAGGCGCTGGAAGCCAAGGAGAATGTGAAAATCGCCCGTGAGAACCAGACCCTGGCTGCCATCACCTTCCAGAACTATTTCAGGATGTATGACAAGTTATCCGGCATGACCGGTACGGCTGAAACAGAGGCACCTGAATTCAAGAAGATTTACAGCCTGGATGTCCTGGTTATTCCCACCCATATGCCCATGGTCCGGGATGACGAGCCTGATCTGATCTACAAGACAGAAAAGGAAAAATATGATGCCGCATTAAAGGAGATTATCCAGCTCCAGAAAAAGGGGCAGCCTGTCCTGGTGGGAACCATCTCCATTGATGTGTCTGAAGCTTTTGCAAAGAAACTCAAGAAAAAGGGTGTCAAGCACAATGTGCTGAATGCCAAGCACCATAAGGCCGAGGCTGAAATTGTAGCCAATGCGGGACAGAAAGGGGCGGTCACCATCTCCACCAACATGGCGGGCCGCGGTACGGATATCAAACTGGGAGAAGGTGTTAAAGAGTTGGGCGGATTGCGGATCATCGGTACTTCACGCCATGAATCCCGCCGGATTGACAATCAGCTGCGGGGCCGGTCCGGCCGCCAGGGAGACCCGGGGTCCTCCCGTTTCTACCTGAGCCTTGAAGATGACCTGCTGCGTATTTTCGGCGGTGAGCGGATACACATGGTGATGGACAAGCTGGGTATTGAAGAGGGGGAGCATATCGAGCACTCCCTGATCAGCAAGGCCATAGAGAATGCGCAATCCAAGGTCGAGGGACATAACTTTGAAATCAGAAAGCAGCTGCTTCAATATGATGATGTGATGAACCAGCAGCGGGAGATCATATACCGCCAGAGACGGGAAGCCCTTGAAAATAAGGATCTGAAGTCCAGTATCCAGGATATGATCGACAGCCGTCTCGAAGATATCATCCTTCAATTTGTCCGGGATAAAACCCCTGCCAGGGACTGGGACCTGGAAGGTCTTGGCAGCGCGGTTCAGCGTCAGTTTTCCCTCTCCCCGGATTTGGATTCACTCAAAGAGGGTAAAAAAGGGGTTGAAGAGGCGTACGAACTGCTGTCACCTCAGGTCGTGGACCGGTACGCTAAGAAAGAGACCGATTTCGGCCGGGAGAATCTCAGGGAGTTTGAGCGGTTTTTACTCCTCCAGACGGTGGATACACTCTGGAAAGAGCATTTACTGGCCATGGATCATCTCAAAGAGGGGATCGGGCTCAGGGGATATGGCCAGCAGGACCCGTTACGGGTATATAAAAAGGAGGGCTTTGACATGTTCCAGGCCCTTAGCGACCGGATCCAGGAAGAGGTCTTGGGGATCCTTTTCCGGATAGAGATGGCACCGGCATTCCAGGTGGACGAGATAAGAAAAAAAGAGCAGGAAAACCTGACCTTTTCGCACTCTGACGGCTCCGCGATCAAGCAACCGGTGAAACGTGCCGATAAGAAAGTCGGACGAAATGACCCCTGCCCGTGCGGCAGTGGTAAAAAGTATAAGAAATGTTGCGGGAGTGCATAACGATATGGCATCAACCGATCAGAATGTGAAGGAAGATGTCTCAACCCAAGTGATTCAGAAGAATGATCTGCCCCCGATGTATAAGGTCCTTCTTCATAATGACGACTACACCACCATGGAATTTGTGGTGGAGATCCTGATGAATATTTTTGGAAAATCACTTGAAAAAGCCACTCAAATAATGCTTAATATACACAATAGAGGCAAAGAAACCTGTGGCATCTACCCGCGTGAAATAGCAGAAACCAAAGTTGACATTGTTCATAAAACTGCAAGCGACAGGGGATATCCCTTAAGAAG
>QZLA01000028.1 GCA_004796375.1 Desulfobacteraceae bacterium | reverse complement strand
AGAATTGGGGATCGGTGCGATCCTCCTGAAACGACCTGGCTTCCATGGCCATGACCAGGCGGTCCGCGGACTGAAAGATTTTTCTGAACAGGGGGATGCCAATCCTTATGATCCGTTTGAACGGATTTCTGCTCAGGTCGGCGCACCGGGCATTCTGGGCATCCCTGATCTCATGGTATTGCCCAAGGATAACCGGAATGAACCTAAATGCCAGACTGACCATCACCCCGACCCGTTTTTCAGGAACCATGGGCATGGGTTTGAGCAGCCACTGGACCGCATGCTTGATCTCTTTGGGGGAAGTGGTGAAGGAGAAGATCATACCGGCAAGCAGGAGGATGAACAACCGCCCGGCCAGCAATGCACCGCTGAGGATCCCTTCAGTGGTGATCTTGAGGCCGAAACCTGTATACAGAATGTTCCCGGGGACAGAAAATGCCCGGCTGACAATGATCAGAAGGATCAGGACCAGAAACAACCGGGTTTCGTGAAAAGTCGTCCAGGTCGGAAACCTGACCGTACGGGCCAGCCAGAACAGCAGGCCTATGCCGATACTGATTGAGATTCCGTGGGCCATCAGGGTTCCCAGGCTGAACAGGCAGAGCAGGATGAATTTACAGCGCACATCCAGCTGGTGGAGCCAGGTTTGGCCGAAGCGGTATGAAAATGCCTGGGGGGCTGTCATAAAGGGTTATCCTGTCTTATCAAAGGGGGCGTTGATGCCGAAAGCCTCGAGTTGATCCGCAAGGTCCTCTATGGGCGCATCTTTGCTGATGGACCCTTTTTCCATGATAATCATGCGGTTGGCCATCCCCATCAGCCGCGTCAGATCATGAGCGGCAATGATCAGGGTATGCCCCTTGTGATGAAGGTCCTGGATCAGTTCCATAAGCATCCGGGTGGAGGGGTAGTCCAGGTTGGAAAAGGGTTCGTCAAACACGAGGATTTCAGGGTTCATGACCAGGATGCCTGCCAGGGCCAGTTTGCGCTTTTCTCCGCCGGAAAGGGTTGACGGGTGGCGATTCTGGAGCGATGACAGGCCAATCGCTTCAAGCTGCATGTGAACGCGTTCCCGGATCTCATCCGCCGGAATTTTGAGGTTTTCAAGGCCAAAGGCCACATCATCAAACACCGTTTCCGCAACGATCTGGGTGTCGGCATCCTGAAAGACCATGCCGACACGCTGCCGGACGGCAGGGATGTTGGTCGAAGAAGGCGTGCCGTTGATCCTCACCCTTGAGGAGGGGATCAGGGCGTTGAAGTGCCTCAGCAATGTGCTTTTTCCGCTCCCGTTGTGGCCGGCCAGGATCACAAAATCCCTGGGAAAAATCTGCAGGCTTATTCCGGCAAGCCCGGGAGTACCGTCAGGGTAGGTATATGAAAGATCCTGAATGTCAATGATCGGACTGGGCATAGGGGCGTTCCTGGAAGTGTAAAACCGGGGTCAGGCTTTTTGCGATGAAAGCTGCGGCTATCATCTTGAGGGTATCCCCGATGAGAAAAGGGAGCATGCCCGCTGCCAGGGCTTTTGCCCATGACATGGCATAGGCGATTTTGAGCCAGGGTACCCCGATGGCGTATACCAGCAGGGATCCGGTAAACAGGGCCAGAAGATTACCCCAGAGGGAGTGCTTCAGCCCTTTGGACATCACGGCGCAAACGAACACGGCCGGCAGGTATCCGATAAGATATCCACCGGTGGGTCCAAATATTCTGCCTATCCCGGACATGCCCCCGGCAAAGACCGGCAGGCCCATGATGCCTAAAAGCAGATAGACCGCGACACAGCCAAGTCCCCATCTGGGGCCTAATATGATGGCCGCCAGCAGGACAAACATGTTTTGAAGAACGATGGGCACCGGTCCGATGGGCACGGCAATATATGCGCCGACAATAATGAGTGCGATGAACAGGGCGGTATAGACCATCATTCTGATGGGATTCGGGTGTTCCATAAATTTCTCCTGGTTGAATTTTGCATGGGTTGAAATCATTGGGGATCGTCAGGCGATTTGTAAAAGCAATCTCCATAGATCACTTTTTGGGTCATCCCTTCCGGAGTTTCAATAAGCAATGCACCGCTGTCATCGATATCCAGGGCCCGGCCGGTGTCTGTTCGGTTAAAGGTTTCTATTCTCACCATTTTTCCGATGGTGGAGGTGTGCTTCCTGTAACGGTGCATCACCGCGGACGGATTGAAATCCGGGGCATCGATCTGCTTTACGGTGTCGCCAAATGTATCGCAAAAGCGTGTCAGTATGTCCCTTCTGGATACCTTCCGGCCCAGGATTTCACGGATGGAGACCGCACCGGGCTCATCTGCTTTCGGAAAATTATTCACATTGATGCCGATTCCGATAATCAGAAAGCAGATCATATCCGAGCGGGTTTCCATTTCAGACAGGAGGCCGCATAATTTACTGTGGCCTGCCAGGATGTCATTGGGCCATTTTACACTCACATCCAGGTTAAAAAGCTGCCCAAGAGTCTCGGACAGACTCAGTGAGGCAGCAAAATTGTAGATGTATGACAATGTCGGCGGGATCTTGGGAAACAGGACTATCGTGAACCAGAGGCCTCCCCGCGATGATATCCATTGCCGGTTCAGGCGCCCCCGCCCGGATGTCTGCTCTTCTGCCACCACAACGCCCATGTGGGGGATGGTGCTTCGTTGTGCTAACTCCCGTGCCTGATCCATGGTGCTTCCAAGGGTTGGGTAGTAACGGATCCTCTCCTGTATCCCTTTTGGGAATCCGTAAGGGAGCAGCGAGTCATCAGGATCGACCATGGCATATCCTTTGGCTGAGGATGTTATGGTATGGCCGCTTTCCATGAGGGTCTTGACATGTTTCCAGACAGCAACACGGGAAACCCCCAGCTTTTTTCCAAGAAGGTCTCCGGAGATGGATTCACCATTGCCGTTGAGCAGCGTTTGCAGTATTTGTTGTTTCAGGTCGCTCATATGGATGTGAAATTATTTCGTTAACCAAAATTGTTCAATTGGTTAACAAAAAATATCGAGAAGGTCAAGGTCAAATTATACCACAGGGTGTTGACAAGCCTGTTTGAATTCAGGTACTTTTCACGGATCATGATTTCAAAACAGCAACAGCCCGAGGTGGTGCGCAAGGTGTTGATCCACGCCGCCGATTTCAAGGTGTTCTGGCAATCCACCGGTCCTTTCAGGTATGCCCTGACCAGTATGGAATATCCGCCGGTTTTACTGGAACCGGATGAATGGGTCTTTTCCAACGACCCGGTATTACTTTTAAAAGACCTGATGCAGTTCAACGAAAGGAAAATGGCCTTTGTCAAGGCGCCCTTTAGCCCCGAAAGCAAGTCTTCCCTCAAGCCTGAAACACTTCTTCCATGGCGGATAAACAGCTTTTGTGAGGAGTGGTCTTCAATGGGGTGCGATTTTTTCACCCCTATGGGATATCTGACCCGGAAATTGACTGAGCCCGATGAATCCATGGGTGCTGCACAGGTGGAGGAGCTCTTCTTTAAAAAGCTTGAGATCAGCATGGATTCAATGGGTTATAAGCTTCTTAAGCCCTCGGATCCAAAATTTAAAACCGCCTCTGTCCATGCTTACCTTAAGGAGTGGGAGCAGGATGACTCTGATGCAGGTTTCGCATAATTTCTCATTTTTCTCTTGACTTAATCAAATCGCGATATTAGTGTAGTAAATATCGGGTTGGCCGCGGGTTTATTTTTGCTGTAAATCCTCGTGTTTTGAGGTGGTTGTCGTGGCCAAATGAATTATCCTTATCATGAAAGGAGAAAAAGATGAGAAAAGTGAAGTCAGTATGTCTTGCGTTGATGGTCAGTTTGATGGTGTTTGCCTGGGTGGCGCCGGTCATGGCGGCAGGTGCAAAGGTCAACATCAATACGGCAGCAAAGGAGGAACTGATGTCCCTCAAATATATTGGTGCACAGAATGCCGAGCGGATCATCGCATACCGGACAGCACATAAGTTTGCCGCCCCTGAGGATATCATGAATGTGAAAGGGATCGGGCAGAAAACCTTTGATGCCAACAAGGATTTAATTGTGGTCAAGGACTGACCCCGGGTTGCCCATATCATGGGTGTAAGGGGAAGCATCATTTATATATAGGGGGAGAAAGACCCGCTAAAGCTTTTCCTTGAATCTTGGAAAATTTGTATTATTATCTTAAGCCATGCAGGCGCCGCCTGCATGGCTTAACTTTTACATAGAAACGGGATGTGGATACAAGGGAGACAACGGGTTTGGAATTTTACAGGATCTATGCAAAAAAAACACTGAATATACTTGTCATTGTTCATATACTGGTGATTGCGGTCGTTCATGCGGGGCTTTATTTTTGGGGTGAAGCCGGTCTGAAGGACATTCCTGCAATGGTTCAATGGGCCTCGGCTAATTACCTGAAGTGGGTAGTGCCGGTGAGCATCGCTGTCTTTGTGCTGTGGTCAGTCTGTTTATGGATGGTGTTGCAGGGTTCGGCAAAAACCGTGTTTAAATCGGTTGATGATCAGCTCAAGCAGTCTCCCCTGGCAGCCAAAGGAAAAAAAGATGCCCTGGAACAGCGCATCGAGCAGGAGCGGAGGCGCCGGGTGTTTCTGCACACGCTGTCGGTCCTGCAGCGGGAAGGCCGGTTGATCGATTTTTTTGACGAGGACCTGTCCTTGTATGAGGATGATCAGATCGGTGCGGCCGTGCGCAGTATCCAGGAAGATTGCAAGAAGGCAATAACAAAATATATTGACCCCAAACCGGTGATGGATGCGGAAGAGGGCGACGCAGTCACCATTGAGCCCGGGTTTGACATGGATCAAATCAAACTGGTGGGTCATGTGGCAGGAGAACCGCCGTTTCAGGGAGTGCTCAAGCACCGGGGGTGGCGTGCCGGCAAAAAGGATGTGCCGCGCCTGGCAGATGTCTCGGATTCCAGTATTATCTTTCCGGCTGAAGTTGAGATCGAATAGGTTGGGGAGTCATTACATTGGATTTGCATGATAAACCGTTTGTCATCGGAATAGACCTGGGGACCACCAATTGTGCCGTGTCCTATGCAGATATCCGTGCGTTAAAAGAAAAAGGTTCAACGGATTCCACAAATAAAAAGGACCTGATCAAGGTGTTCAACCTCCCTCAGTTGACCGGACAGGGGGAATTTACCAAGGTTGAAATCCTGCCCTCATTCCTGTATCTGCCAGGGGATTATGATATCTCCAAGGAGTCGTTAAGGCATCCCTGGAAAAAGACCCACGATTGGTTTGCCGGGGTGTTTGCCCGGGATCACGGATCAAAAGTGCCCTCCCGTCTGGTCAGTTCCGCAAAGAGCTGGCTGTGTCATGCCGGTGCGGACAGGGAGGCAAAGATTCTGCCCTGGGGTGCACAAAAGGTGGAAAAGATCTCTCCGGTAACCGCAACAGCCCAATACCTCAAGCACATCAAGAGCGCATGGAACCATTCGGTCAAGGATGAGGATCTCTTCCTGGAAAACCAGGTCGTGGTGATTACCGTGCCGGCATCCTTTAATGAGACAGCCCGGGACCTGACACTGAAAGCTGCGTCTGAAGCTGGGTTTGGGGATGGCGTCATTTTGCTCGAAGAGCCGCTGGCCGCGTTTTATTCGTGGTTGATCAACCATGAGACGGACTGGCATGAAAAGGTCAGGCCTGATGATCTGATCCTCGTGTGTGACGTTGGCGGCGGTACCACGGATTTCAGCTTGATCACACTGCGGGAGTCGGAAGGGACCCCGCGGTTCGAGCGTCTGGCCGTCGGCGACCACCTGATCCTTGGCGGGGACAATATCGACCTGGCGCTGGCCAAGCGTGTGGAATCCAAATTCAAAGGAAAGCAGAAGCTGACATCGGATAAGTGGAAAACGTTGTGTCACAGATGCCGGGAAGCCAAGGAGCGCCTGTTTGAAAACAACGGTGTGCCGGTGCGCATTACCATCAAGGGCGAGGGGCGTTCCCTGATTGCGGGAACCCTGGCAGCGGATTTAACCTGGGAAGATCTTGAATCGGTGCTGTTTGAAGAATTCTTTGCCGGTGTTTCACCCAAAGATGGTGGTCGCATCGATCAAGGGCAGGAGATTGCCGATTTCGGGCTGCCCTTTGAGAAAGAATCCTCCATTACCGCGCATATTGTTCACTTTCTTGAAAAACATCGGGATGAAATCCGCGAACATTTGGGGAAGACAGATCCGGTGCCCGATTTTATCCTGTTCAACGGCGGAACGCTTAAGCCCTCTTTGGTGAAAGCACGGATCCGGGAGAGTATCAGAGATCATTACAGGGTTGCACAGGATCATATGCCGGCTATTCTTGAAAACAATATTCCCTACCTGGCCGTGGGTGTGGGCGCCTCCTATTACGGGCTGGTCAAGCAGGGAATCGGTGTCCGTGTCGGCAGCGGCAGCCCGAGGGGATACTATCTTGGCGTTGAAACAGTAGGGGGCTCAGGACAGAAAACCGCTGTATGCTTTGTAGAGCGCGGGCTTGACGAAGGGACGCCCATTGAGCTTTCCGGCCACGAGTTTGAAGTTCTGGCCAATCAGCCCGTCAGTTTTGATGTGTACAGTTCAAGTTTCAGATCCGGCGACCATGCCGGAGATATCGTTGAGATTGACCAGAGCCTGACGCCCATGCCGCCCATCCGGACCGTGATCGGGTTCGGGAAGCAGGAGGCATCCAAAAAGATCCCGGTGACCATTGCTGCTGAATATACAGAAGTGGGCACTCTGGCTATCCGTTGTTTGTCCAAGGTCAGTGATCATCGCTGGGGGCTTCACTTTCAGCTGAGGGATTCCGTATCTGCCACGGATGGGATGGTTCCGGACGGCCATGTGGATGAAACCTTTGATGACGCCATGGTGCGGACGGCCAGTGAGGAGGTGGTGCGGTTGTTTTCCGACCCCAAAAGTGACGAAGCCGCCCTGGCCGGGATTGCCAAGCGCCTGGAGAAGATTACCGGGAAACCCAGGAGCAGGTGGCCCCTGTCATTTTTACGGGCAGTGGCCGATGCGCTGGTTGGTATTGCTGAAGCAAGGGAGCATTCAGCCGTTCATGAAGCCAAGTGGCTAAACCTTGCCGGGTTCTGCTCACGGCCCGGGTTTGGGGATGCATTTGATGAAACCCGCATGAAGAAATTGTGGAAGGTCTATCTGTCCGGTCTGATATATGATAAATCCAAGCAGAATCGGGTGGAGTGGTGGATCTTTACACGCCGCATTGCCGGAGGGATGAAGGCGGGCCAGCAGCGTCAGTTTTTCCAGAATGTATCAGCTGATCTGGTGCTCAAGAAAAATGAAAAGGTCAAGCTGCCACCCCAGGAATATGCTGAGATGTGGATGGCCATGGCCAATATGGAGCGCCTCCTGGTCAAGGATAAAGTGGTGCTGGCCAAGTCGCTGCTCAATATTATCGTGCCGGGAAAAAACACCAAGGCCCTGGTCTGGTCTTTGGCAAGGCTTGGCGCTCGTGAACTCCTCTACGGATCTGTGGATCGCGTGGTGCCTCCTAAAGAGGTCTGCCACTGGATGAAGCGGCTGTTCAAGTTCAAATGGAAGCCGGCGGATCCCATTGACACCGCCATGATCCAGATGGGCCGGATAACATCGGACCGCACACGTGATATTTCCGAAGAGGACCGGACCCATCTTTTATCCTGGCTGGCGGACCGGGAAGTTTCAGGAGATCTGCTGAATCCGGTTCGTGAAAAGGTGACAATCAAGGCCCGGGAAAAGAGCCAGCAGTTTGGTGAAAGCCTCCCGACAGGTCTTGTGCTAAAAAATGGTGACGGACCGGCTGAATAAATCTTTACATTTGTCATAAAAATCTTAAATTATATTTCATAAAACGATTGACATGGATTTTCTTTTCATGTATTATTGTCGAGTTCTCTTGAGGTAAAAGAGTTCAGCACAAAATCATAAAAAAATTGTGTTTTTGATCTTTGAAAATTGGTCAGCAAGAAGTAAGAGCGGGTCTATAAGAACAAGACTATAAAGAGTTTTTAAACTGGGGTGCCTTAGGGTGCTTCAGACCAAATAGGATTATAACTGGAGAGTTT
>QZLA01000109.1 GCA_004796375.1 Desulfobacteraceae bacterium | reverse complement strand
CGGCAAATTCGAAGAAATTGCTGAACCGGCAAATTCGAAGAAATTGCTGAACCGGCAAATTCGAAGAAATTGATCGGCCTTATTCCAATTTAAAACAGGTGCTGAACCACCGAACCGCCTCCTGTTCGAATTGAATCTGGTCCGGCCGATGGGTCATTTGGTGATCGCCGTTTTTTTGGATAATCATTTTCTTGGGATCCTGTGTTCGACCGTAAAGATCATGCGCATTCTTGACCGGTACCACATCATCTCGGTCACCATGGAAAATCAGTACATGATGGAGCTGGTCCGCTTTATCCAGAATATCAAACATCAGGTTGTCCCTGAAAAAACTGACCGGTAGTGCCCCGCGAGTATCTGTGGGTTCTATCGGGATGTTTTCGATGGTCCTTGACCGGACCGGGGCTGAGCATAGAACAGCACCTTTCAGGCGGACGTCTCTTTTTAGGATGTTCTCCCATGCCTGGATGCAGGTGGATCCGCCCATACTTGAGCCGAAAATGCATAGGTCTTTTCCGGTAAGTTTTGTTTCCATTACCGCATCCAGGGCACACAGAAAATCGGTGGCCCGCTTTTCAAGGGTGGTCTGGGTGAGAAAATCACCCTGGCTGCTGCCGCACCCCCGGTGATCAAATCTGAAAAAGGCCATGCCGTTTTGGGGCAGGATCCGGGAAAGGCTTCGCTGTTTGGCAGATTCTTTTGTCCCTTCAAGGCCATGTGATCCGATCACCAGCGGGGCGGATTCACGATCGGGAAGATGGAGAACTCCCTTGAGTGTCAGGTCGTCCGATTGAAATTCAATGGGGTGTTCACAACGGTTCATTCTTGTGTTTATCTCGTTTTACGCGTATAATAATAAGATTGTGTATTTAAAATAAAAATATCAGTATCTCATGAATATGAAAAAAAGAAAAGCGTACGAACTGGAAATTATAGATCTGGCATTTGGCGGCAAAGGGCTGGCCAAGCCGGACGGATTCCCGGTATTTGTGGATAACTGCCTGCCAGGTGACCTGGCATTTGTTAAGATCACTAAAAAGAAAAAATCGTGGGCAGAGGGAAAGCTCATCCGCCTGATCAGGCCTTCAAAGATGCGGCAGAACGCAAAATGTGCCTATGCCCGGTACTGCGGCGGGTGTAAGTGGCAGGAACTGCCCTATGAACAGCAGCTTGAATTTAAACAGGAGCACGTCGAACAAACCCTGCGCCATATCGGGAGTTTGAAAGATGTGCCGGTCAAACCGGTGCTGCCCTCCAGCCGGATATTCGAATACCGGAACAAGATGGAGTTTTCCTGTTCTGCCTCCCGCTGGCTCATGCCTGATGAACTGGAGGATCCTGACGTGAAAAAGGGGTTCGGGATCGGCCTGCATGTGCCCGGTACCTTTGACAAAGTAATCGATATCCGACAGTGCGAGATCCAGAAGGCCGAAGGCAACGACATCCTGGATACCGTCCGCCAGTTTATACTTGGATCAGGACTGCCCGCGTATGGCCTGCGTTCCCACGAGGGATTCTGGCGGTTCTTAATGTTGAGGCACTCTGTGGCCTTTGACCAGTGGATGGTTAATATCGTGACCAAGACAGAGAATAATGAGGTCATGAAGCAGTTGGCCGATGTGCTGATCCAGCGGTTTCCCAATATTGAATCCATTGTAAACAATATCACCGAGGCCAAATCCGGCGTGGCATTCGGTGAGTATGAAACCCTGGTATACGGCAGCCGGGTGATCAAGGAGAAATTGGGGGAGTTTACCTTTGAAATCTCTGCCAACTCATTTTTTCAGACCAATACCCGGGCATGTGAGACCCTGTATGGGGTCGTGGATGCCTACGCCGGTCTGACCGGTGAAGAACAGGTGCTTGATCTGTATTCGGGCACCGGGACCATACCGATCTGGCTTTCCGGCAAGGCAAAGCAGATTACCGGTATTGAGATCGTGGAAAGTGCCGTGCTGGACGCACAAAAGAATGCAAGCCTCAATGGCATCGACAACTGCCGGTTTCTGGTCGGGGATATCAAGGATATTCTGCCCGGGCTGGATGGGGCGGTGGATGTCCTGATTATTGACCCGCCCCGTGCCGGCATGCACAAGGATGTGGTCAGCCAGGTGCTGGCCCTGGGGGTTCAACGGGTGGTTTACGTATCATGCAATCCGGCTACGCTGGCCCGGGACCTTGAACTGCTGTCACCTCTATACCACATCCATGAGGTTCAACCCGTGGACATGTTTCCGCACACCTACCATATCGAGTCGGTGGCATTGCTCACACGGAAATAGCAACCAGGGGCCGGAACCGGGAAACCGGTAGTCCCTAACTTTCTTTTTCCAGGGGTTCAGAGAACAGGCAGCTTAAGACCAGCATGTCCTCCTCTTTTTCAGAGTTCACCTTGTAGGGCAGGGTGTGAAACAGCCGGATCATTCCCTCATTCCCCCGACTGGTATAGGCCACAAGTCCCTTGATGTCGTTGTCCTTGGCAGCCTCTGCCAGCTTGGACTGGAGGATCTTGGCAATGCCCATGCCCTGGTATTCCCTGGACACGGAAAACGCGATTTCAGCCATGTTCACAATGGAGTTGCGGTAATACTCACCCACGGCAATGATTTTTTCAAACCCGATCTCACCGATCACCGCAACAATGGTCAGGTCATTGATATAATCGATCTCAAAGGTGGTTTCGATCTGGTCGTGGACAAAACTGGTCTTTTCATGGAAAAAACGGGACACGATGTCCGACCGGTTCAGGTTATAGTAGTGCTCCTGGATTCCCCGCTCATCAACCGGCTTGGCCGGTCTGAAGGTGATGGGCAGGCCCTTGATCTGTATGGTTTCTTCATATTTTAAGGGATACACCCCTTTGATGGAGTGCTTGAGTTTCCGGTCGATGTCGATCAGGTCCAGTTCCTTGGCCTTGGCAAACAACTCATCCCTGAAATCGGGGTGGGCAATGGAGATCAAGGCCATGGCCCGCTCCTGGATACTTTTCCCGAACAGGTTGACCACCCCGTATTCGGTGGCGACGAACTGGACATCCGCTCGCGGCACCACCATGGGGATATCACTGAGCAGGGGAACAATACGGCTTCGCCGCCCGTGATCGGATGTGGCGGTCAGCATCAGTATGGACTTGCCGTTGGGCGCCATGGAAGCGCCCCGGATAAAGTCCGCCATGCCGTTAACCCCGGAAAAGTTGTTGTAGGGCAGGGCATCGGCAGCCACCTGGCCGGTCAGGTCGATGGCCATGGCCGTGTTCATGGAAACCATCTTGTTGTGCCGCGCAATAATGCCGGGATCATTCACATAGTCGGACGGGTGGAACTCGATGGAGGGATTGTCATCCAGAAATTCATATAACAGGGATGAGCCTGCCGCACTGCTGGCAACAATTTTGCCATTATTGAAGCCTTTGTGATCGTTGGTGATCACCCCCAAAGAGACCAGCCGCATAATATCATCCGTAACAAACTGGGTATGGATGCCTAAATCATTTTTATCCGAAAGGCACAGCATGGTTGCCTGACTGGTGGTCCCCAGACTGGTCTGGAGGGTGGCACCGTCCTCGATCAGTCTTGAAATGTGCTTGGCAATCATATCTGCAGCTTCTATTTCCGGCATATGCTTGATATTGAGCAGGTCCTCTTCATGTTCAATAATGTGGTCTACGGAGTTGACATGGATAAAGCTTTGCCCCAGGACCCTGGGCATGCTTGAATTGACCTGGCAGATGACAAGATCAGCCGACTCACAGGCCGCCTTTGTAATATCCACGGATACCCCGAGACTCATCCACCCGAAATCATCCGGGGGGGAAACCTGCACCAGGGCGGCATTGACTTTTATTTGACCTGATTTGAACAGTCTGGGAATGGCGGACAGGTTAATCGGGGTAATGAACCGTTGGTTCTGTTTTAATTCCTTGGGGTGGGCAGATCCCGGGTAAAATGAACGGATATTGAACGCCTGGGAGTGCGACCGGTTGGCAATCAGGGTTAAGGGGGCACTTTCCAGGGCCAGTAGTCTGACGATTTCAAGGTCCGTAAACCGGGAAGAGAGAACGGACAGCTCCTTGACCAGGTGCTGGGGTTCCCCGCATGAGGACCCGATAAACACCCGCTGGCCGGGCCTGATATTCTTGAGGGCATCCTGGGCACTGCTCAGTTTCCTGACATAATTATCTGCCCAGTAATTCGATTTGGTCATATGTTCTCCAACTTAATTCTCTACAGCGATGCTGGATGTATTCAAAAGATGTAAACCACTAAACCATGGTTTTAATTGTCATATCTGGTATAATACCGCATTAGCAACCCCTTGGTTCGCATCAGTTAAGGGGCAGTAATGCATCATTCCTAAATTTGGTTTGAATAATATCATGAAGCGGTAAATAATCAAAGATCGAAATGATTTTGATCACAAGATCAGGAGGTGATAGATGTCCTATTTTGATTTCACCGGTTTTGAACATGCGGTTCGCCAATATGTCAATTATGAACTGGGAAAGGATATGGCCCAAACCAGCCGGATCGATCAGTTTTTTGCCGTGTCCAGTGCCGTCAACCGCTTTGTCATGGATGTCGGCATGCAGACCCGGCGGCGATACCTTGAGAATGATGTCAAGCGCATGTACTATGTCTCCATGGAGTTCCTGATCGGGCGCCTGCTGTCCAATAACCTTCTGAATCTGGGAATTCTTTCCAAATGCAGGGATCATGTGGGGCAAATGGGCTGGGATTTTGATGCGATTATTGAGGAGGAGCACGATCCGGCATTGGGGAACGGGGGACTGGGACGGCTTGCCGCCTGTTTTCTGGATTCTTTGGCCAGCCTTGACATGCCCGGATTCGGATATGGCATCAACTATGATTATGGGTTGTTCAAGCAGCGTATAGTCAACGGGTATCAGCGCGAAAAACCGGATTACTGGCCCAACCGGTCATCAAACTGGTTGATCCGCAGGTATGGCAACAGGATTTTGATACCGATTTACGGCCGGATCGAGGACACCCGGGATACAGATGGTGAGTATAACCCCATGTGGGTCGACTGGAGTTTGCTGGTGGGAAGGCCGCATGATATATTTATTGCCGGTTACGGGGGCAGGACAGCCAACCGTTTGCGTCTCTTCTCCGCCTGGGCTTCTGAAGAGTTTGACATGCAGATTTTTAATGAGGGTGATTATTTCAAAGCGGTTGAAGATAAGATCAAGTCTGAAAGTATCTCAAAGATTTTATACCCCTCTGACTCCCAGGAGTCCGGCCAGGAACTGAGACTGGTCCAGGAATATTTCCTTGTGGCCTGCTCGGTTCACGATATTATCCGCATTTTTCAACTCAGTCATGACGCGTTTGATAGGTTTCATGAGAAGGTTGCCATCCAAATGAACGATACCCATCCTGCCTTGACCGTTGCCGAGTTGATGCGGACCCTGGTGGATGAGCATGCGCTTCCCTGGGAACAGGCATGGAAGATCACCACGCTTACATTGGGCTATACCAATCATACCCTGCTACCTGAGGCCCTGGAAACATGGCCGCTGCATATTGTTGAGAAGGTGATTCCAAGACATCTGCAGATCATTTATGAAATCAATTCACGATTCATCAAGGAGTTGAGGCAGTCGTTCCCGGATATGGGCGAGGATACCATTTCACGCCTGTCCATCATACAGGAGGGAAATTTTAAGCAGGTCCGCATGGCCAACCTTGCCATTATCGGCAGTCACTCGGTCAACGGGGTTGCCCGGATCCATTCGGAACTGGTCAAAACTCAACTGGTACCTGATTTCTACACCCTGTATCCCCATAAGTTCAACAACAAAACCAACGGGGTGACGCCCCGCCGGTGGATTGCCTTATGCAACCCGGATCTGGCGGACCTGATCTCAGAGGCGATCGGGGATCGCTGGATTGCTGACCTGGAGCGAATACAGGAGGTCGAGAGATATGTGGATGACCGTGAGTTTGTGGCGCGGTTCATGGCGGTCAAGCATAAAAATAAGGAAAAACTTGGGCAGGTGATCAAATCCAAATCATTTGTCAGGGTCAATCCGGAAGCCATTTTTGATATTCATGCCAAACGGATTCATGAGTATAAACGCCAGCTTCTGAATGTGATGAATATCATCCATATGTACCTGTCTCTCAAGGATGATGGCAACCATGTGGCAAGTCCAAGGGTGTTCGTGTTTGCGGGCAAGGCCGCACCGGGATACAAGATTGCCAAGCTGATCATCAAGCTGATCCATGATGTGGCCAGGGTGATCAACAATGATCCGGACATTCGCGAACAGATCCGGGTTGCGTTTATTCCGGATTACCGGGTGACCCATGCAGAGCGGATTATCCCGGCAGCAGATGTCAGTGAACAGATTTCGACCGCCGGAATGGAAGCCTCGGGAACCGGGAATATGAAATTCGCCATGAACGGGGCAGTGACCCTGGGAACGATGGATGGTGCCAATATTGAAATCTCTGAACGGGTGGGCCGGGATAATATTTATATTTTCGGCCATACCGTTGAAGGGATACTCAAGCTCAGGCAAAACTACTCACCCCGGAGTTACCTGGAAAATGATTCCGGGCTGAAGCGGGTCATCGAGGCGCTGGCTTCGGATCTGTTCAATAAGAAAGAGCCGGGGCTCTACACGCCATTGGTCGACACCCTGGTGAATCACGGCGATTTTTATTGTCACATCGCCGATTTTTCAGATTACTGCAACACGCAGCTAAAGATCGGTATTGATTACCAGGATGCCCATGCATGGGGGCAGAAAGCACTTCGCAATACAGCCAGAACCGGTTGGTTCTCAAGTGACAGGACCATCAATGAGTATGCTGCCGAAATCTGGGGGATTCAGTCTCAGATTTAGATTCAAAACGGCGCTAACCAAAAGCTCATCTTTTTCTTGCGATTTTTGCCATATTGCAGTATTAAGCAGTTCATTAGTTTATGAATCTGATTCAAAAAATGATGAAGGCGGGGTCATGGGTAT
Organism: Desulfobacteraceae bacterium; assembly: GCA_004796375.1. GTDB lineage: Bacteria > Desulfobacterota > Desulfobacteria > Desulfobacterales > Desulfobacteraceae > MADRE2. Next base: position 59,323 of record QZLA01000109.1, on the reverse strand, counting down.
AGCAGAAAGGAAGCAGCGCGAAAAAGAGTTGAGAAGGGCTCAAATCATTGAAGCGGCCCGCAAAGTGTTTTCCACCAAGGGATTTAATACAGCTACCATGGAGGAGATTGCCGCCCAGGCTGAGTTAAGCCCCGGCACCTTATATCTCTATTTTAAGAACAAGGAAGAACTCCACACCTCTTTGTCCATTGAAATACTGGAACACCTGACACGGGAAGTTAAAAAAGTAGTGGCCAAGGATATCTCCGTTGAAGAGAAGCTTGATCAACTCAAACATGTTTTCATCGACGTATACGAATACGATTCAATGATTCTGATCAACCTGTTTCATCTCCAGTCCGGAGAAACACTCAGGAATCTTTCCCCTGAAGTGCTCAAGCAGTTGAAGCGGACTTCTTCAGAGGCTCACGGCGCCATTATTGAGGTAATTAAAGAGGGGATCGATAAGGAAATTTTCATTGATGAACACCCTGTCGCCCTGGCTGATGTAGTCTGGGCGACATTTTCAGGTGTTGTTTTATGGGTGGACAGTAAACGCTTTTTGAACAACAAGAAGGATTTTGTAACCTCAACCTTGAAGACAGCATTTACTGTCATCGCCAATGGTCTGCGCAGGCAATAGTCCTATTTGCAGAGCCGGTGAATTGTCTGGGCGTGCCAGTCTCCCCGTCCGGAGAAGGTCGGGATGCCCTTATCCTTGAGATATTCTGCAATCACTGCAAATGTAGCGCCTTCTTTTCGCATCGATTTGATTAAAGCAATCACTTCGCCTTTTGTGTAACGACTTCCAATGGTATATCCGGTGGTGGCATGGGGGGGAAGTGTACTGCTGATCACCGGTTGCTTGTCACCGAAAAGCAGCAGATTCAGGTTATCAAAAAAGTTGGAAATCGACTCATTGACTTTGACCTTGGTTTTGGAAACCTCGTCAACAGCCGCAATATACTGATCGATTGAAGAAATAAATGAAGAACAATTCTCAGACAGAAGCGGTAAAATTTCATTAATGCTCTTGGACAGCGCATCCATCTGCTCGCTGGTTAAATCGGCATTTTTATTGGCATTCTCCTGGTGCGGGTAGAAATGGCCATCTGTACTTTGTCTTGGTTTGCCACTGCTTTTTTGCTGTGTTCTTAGTTTTTTTAAAAAATCACTCATGGTTTGGGACCCCCCCGTTAATTAAAATAGACGTATCAAAACATATACTAAATCATGTTTTAGCGCAAGCGATGAAATCGTATATTGTTAGTGAATTTCATTGGTTGGAGATAAATTTAACATGTATGTGCGGGTGAAGTCAAGCCGGAGGATGTGGTTATATTGTAATTACTGTGGTTATAATGGCATAAAATGTAAAAAACCATTTTACTTTTTTGTAAAATTCTCAAAATTTTGCATTATAAAGGCTGAAAACTTAAAAAATTAATTTTATAAATTTTTTCTCCTTTGCGATCACCAAAAATTGGACGAGCCCTGCATTTAATCGTGAATGATTCCTATGGGTTGTCATGAATCATGTCCACCAGGTGATGGTACTTGGAATGAAAACGGTTTCGCCGAAAAAAATAACCAGGGATGACCAAAAGTCCGACCATAATGTCCATGACCCGGTGGAAACCGTATAAATTCCCAGGAGAGCCTGGGTGGTGCCGTTGGCCAGGATGGGTGAAAAGAGGTTCTTTCTTTGGTACAGAAGGATAGAATAGATCGCACCGGCAATAATACCTGGAAGCCATCGCTCATGGCAGACACCATAGAGCATATTGACCGCCAGAAATGAGATCCAGGAAAACGATCCCAGGGGGATGGTGTTGAACCTGGAATTGATCAGGAATCTTAACGCAAATGAGCGCCAAAACAGTTCTGTCATTACCGGAAGAATCACAGCAGAGGTGAACAGGCGGACTCCGACCAGTTCCCAGGAGGGGGGGTGTATGTCTGGCCCGGTGACAGCACTGATGTGAGGAATCAGTGGGTTGAGCGGATAATATCCGTCAAGACCGACCCATATCATGAAAACCAGGATGCCGGCCATGACAGCGGTCAGATCTATATTCACCCGTATTTCATGCCGGATGTGCGACTGTATTTTCATCAGCAGGAATCCAATGGTCAGTGCCGCGGCGGTCCAGGCTGCGAGGGCGGACAGGGGAACTTGCCATTGAATCAATCCAATGGCGGCGTATGCAAGGGCCGGGCAGGTATAAATCAGCACCGGTCGAATTGGAAACGGTTCTGAGGGCTTGTGATGATTCTGCTTTGAAAAATCGGACGGTTTCATGGTTTACGGATCCTTGATACCAATTCTTGAACTGAACTGATTCAGATATGTATAAATTCAACCGTTAAGTCAAGGTGTTTGGAAATATCAGTTTCATATCCATTACAACTGGCTAAATTTACTTGACCATTTTAAGCTTGATATGGTATACAGAGTGGTTTTGATAAATCACCAGATGGGTCGGTGATTTAAGTGGTTATTAATCCTTGCTCTGATGCAGATGTGTCAGGGCTTTATTATCCGTGAGGAGAAAAAATGAACAAGTATGAAACTGTATTCATTTCTGACCCGGACTTACAGGACCAGACCAGAAAGGACCTGTTTGACAAAGTCAGAAATATCATTGCCAGTGAAGAAGGACTTCTCGTCGATTTTGACGAGTGGGGCAGCAAAAAACTGGCCTATGAGATCTACAAGAAAAATCGTGGATACTATGTGTGCCTGACCTATGGCGGGGACGGGGAAGTGGTCAAGGAACTGGAGCGTAACTTCAGACTGACCGATCATATACTCAAATTCATGACCATCGTCCTTGATAAGGATGTTGAGCCGCAAGCGCTTGAAGAAATGGCCAAAGCCGCATCAGAAGCCCGGGCCGCCCAACCGGTAGAGGCAACTGAAGAGCAGGCATCTGAAGAGGAAGAAAAAACTGATGCGCCTGCTGAAGACGCCGCAGAAGAGACCGCCGAAGAAGGTGGAGACACAGCTGAGGAAGCCGAAGCGGCTGCCAAAGAGGAAACCGAATAGGACAACAGCATAGGAGATTTTCCATGAGTTATAGCAGAGGACCCCAGAAGGGTGGCAGAAATAAATATTATCAGCGCAGAAAAATTTGTCGTTTCTGTGTGGATTCCGAACTTGAAATCAATTATAAAAACCCGAAAGCACTCAAGCAGTTCATTACTGAGCGGGGTAAAATAATTCCCAGACGGATTACCGGTACATGCGCCAAACATCAGCGGAAACTGGGATTGGCCATCAAGCAGGCCCGCCAGATTGCCCTGCTGCCGTTCGTCGGCAAGGCCATGCATTAATAATTAAGGATATACAGTGTCCCGGGGGATTGACCATACCATTGCCTTGAAAGATATGGTGATCGGCATCTTTTCATGCCTGCTCATTTTTATCGTTTCCATATCTTCTCCCTTACTGGGAATGATCGCGCCCGTTCTTTTGCCGTTTCCGGTGCTTTATTACCGGTTGAAGCTGGGGAGAACAGGCGGATTGATTATTCTATCGGTATGTGTCGGTGCCATCCTGGCTTATACAGGCCAGTTGCTTGGCACAGGCCCCGGCGTTCATGTCATTGATATCACCATCGTGTCGGCACCATTGATCTGCGGTTTTTTCCTAGGAGAATTTACGGAAAACCACATGGGTATCGAGCGGTTGATCGGGTTTACCTGCCTGTCCACCCTGGGTATCTGTACCCTGTTTTTAGTGATCCATGGCGGATTGAATTCAAAGACCGTTCCGGTTTTAATTTCAGAATATGTTACCCGGAATCTGGATTTAATAACAGCCCTGCTCAAGCAGGCCTCCCTGCAGACTGAAGAGGCGGCCGGCGGCATGAATGACATGATCCATATTATTAGCGACCAGAAACATAGAATGATCCGGATATTCCCGGCAACAATTTCGTTTATGCTGATGAATGTTATCTGGATCAATATCATGATGATTCGAAAGGTGCTCGCCCGCAAGGCGATCGAAGTCAGATCTCTTAACAGGATCCAGGACTGGAAGCTGCCCAATTCCATGGTGTTTATGGCCATCGGTTTTGTGCTGTTCTCGTTTATTCCCGTGTCCGGTCTGGATGTCATCTCGCTGAACGCGCTGCTGTTCATCCTGATGCTCTACCTGTTTCAGGGGATGGCCATCGTATCGTTCCTGTTCAAGAAAAAGGGCATGCCGTTGAAGTTGGGCGTGATCTTTATCACCGCAGGCATCATCATCTTCCAGCTCCTGTTTGTATTTTTAATCATGGTGCTGGGTATTTTTGATACATGGTTTGATTTTCGAAAGCTGGAAAGATTCGGGAATTCACCCAAACAAATTTTGCCGTAACCGGCATAGCCATATTTTGGAGGTTTACAATGAAAGTCATATTAAAAGAAACCATCGATACCCTCGGTATTGTTGGCTCTGAGTGCAAGGTAGCACCGGGTTATGCCCGCAATTACCTGCTGCCCCAGGGTAAAGCGATTCTGGCAACCGACCAGAACAGAAAATTGATGGAACAGGCAAAAGCCAAACTCGAGCTTCAGATTGCCAAAGAACAGAAGATTGCAGAAGAGATGTCAGAAAGAATCAAGCAGGTGGTCTGCAACATCAAAGCCAAGGTTCATGAAGAAAACCGGCTTTACGGGTCCGTAACCACCCATGACATCAAGGAATCCATGAACGCCCAGAACATCGAGATCGAAAGGCGTGCCATTCTTCTGGCAGAGCCCATCAAAGAGATTGGTGAGTACAAGGTGGCTGTCCGTCTGTACAAGGATGTTGAACCGGAAATTACGGTAAACGTTATTCCGGAAGAAAAGGAATAATTCAATAATTGACGGTCTGCCATGTGATTCCTGGCGGGCCGTCAATAGTTAATCTATAATGGCGGACAAGAAAAAAAATCCAGAAACAGATCCCCTTCTGAAAACGACGCCGCCTCACGATATCGACGCTGAAGAGTCGATATTGAGTGCGATCTTTATCAATAACAACAACTTGCTGGAAATTGTTGAGATCCTGTCCTGGGAAGATTTTTATAAAGGCGCCCATCAAAAAATCTACCGTGCTGTTTTAGAATTGTTCAGCCAGGATGATCCTGCCGACCTGGTGACCGTGGCCAACCGCCTCAAGGAAAAAGAGGAGTTGGAATCGGTAGGCGGTGCCGCCTACCTGGCATCCATTGCAGATTCAGCACCTGTGGCTTTGAATGCGGTCCATTATGCAAAAATCATCAAGGGGAAGGCGTCACTGCGGTCACTGATCAATGCATCGTCCCAGATCATCGACCGATGTCTCAAGGACAAGGGGGATTTTGGCGATATCATCGACTATGCGGAAAACCAGGTCTTCAATATTTCTGAATCCAAAAGCGGTAACACCTTTGCAAGTCTTGGTGAGTTGATCAACCTGAACATAGATAAACTTGAGGAGCAGCAGGGCAAATCAGGCGGTCTGTCCGGCCTGTCCACCGGCTACATGCGCCTGAATGCCATTACATCCGGCCTGCAGGGGTCCGACCTGATCATCCTGGCGGCCAGGCCCAGTATGGGAAAGACGGCATTTGCATTGAATATTGCCCGGAATGTGGCGTTTGAAGAAAATGCCCCTGTTGCGGTTTTTTCCCTTGAGATGTCCAATGAGCAGTTGTCCATGCGGCTGCTGACCTCAGAGGCACGGATCGACTCGAACCGGCTCAGGACCGGATTTATCAGTCCTGAAGACTGGCAGAACGCAACCGATGCCGCCGGTATTTTGAATGACCTGCCGATTTTTATCGATGACACCCCCAATATCACGGCCATGGAAATCCGGGCCAAAACCCGGCGCCTGAAAAAAGATCACGGCCTGGGACTGATCATTATCGATTACCTTCAGCTGATGCGGCCGCCTTTTAAATCGGACAGGAGAGATCTTGAGATTGCTGAAATATCCCGGGCACTCAAGGCCCTGGCCAAAGAGCTGAATGTCCCGATCATCGCCTTGTCACAGTTGAACCGGATGCTGGAACAGCGATCGGACAAACGGCCGATGCTGTCCGACCTTCGAGAGTCCGGTGCCCTGGAACAGGATGCCGATATCGTGGCATTTATTTACCGGGATGAGGTGTATAACAAGGAAGAGGATAACCCTAACAAGGGCAAGGCTGAAATCATTGTGGCTAAAAACAGGAATGGTGCCGTTGGCACGGCACTGATGCATTTTCTGTCCTCTTATACCCGGTTTGAAGAGTTGGCCATGGGTTCCTTTCAGGACACTGAATGAAACGAAACGTCATCGGTAACACATCAGGGCTGCGACCGGCCCAGATCAAGCAGATTGAAAAACTGTATGATTTAACCGTTCCGCCGGATGAGTTGTTCACATCGGAGCAGGGGGCGCGCCTGGTATCATTGTCTCATCAGATCCGACGGCAGATCGGTATCCTGGTAGACCGGAACGGGAAAACCCAGCATGTGATTATCGGGGATGCCCACGGCATCATGATTCCGGTGACACCGAACCATATGGCGATTCCCGGACGGCTCAAGGGGTTGAGATGTATTCATACCCATTTGAAAAATGAAATCCTGACCAAGGATGACCTCACCGACCTGGCGCTGCTCAGGCTTGACTTTATGGCTGCGGTCACGGTTCTGGAAGACGGGCGGCCCGGACCGGTATATGCCGGGCATATCCTGGTGGATGAAGAGGGGGCACCCTATGAAGTTCTAAAGCCGTTTACCATTCATGATACGGCCATGGACTGTATGGGGCGGATCCTGGCCCTTGAAACAGAACTTTCAAGGAAAAATTCCCTTCACAAAGCAGGCAGCGGCGAGGAATCGGCGTTTTTAATCAATGCCACCACGGACGATCCCAGGGAATCCAGGGCCTCTCTGGAAGAACTCAAGGAGTTGTGCAAGACCAGCGGTATCAATGTGATCGGAACCGCAGTCCAGCGTAGGAGAAAAATCGATCCCAAGTTTGTCGTGGGGAGGGGAAAACTGGCGGATCTGACCATTTCCGCCATCCAGAAATATGCCACCATGCTGATCTTTGACCGGGAGCTGACGCCATCACAGATCCGCTCGATTACCGATTTTGTGGAAATGAAGGTGATCGACCGAACCCAGCTGATTCTGGATATCTTTGCCCACCAGGCCAAATCCAGAGAGGGAAAATTCCAGGTGGAGCTGGCCCAGATGGAGTATCTTCTGCCCCGGCTGGTGACTAAAAATACAGCCATGTCCAGGCTAACCGGCGGTATCGGCGGCAGGGGCCCCGGAGAAACCAAGCTGGAGATTAACCGGCGGCGGGTCAGGGATAAAATCACCCAGCTGAAAAAGGAGATCGATAAGATCCGAAAGCAGCGGCTGCAGCAGAAAGCAAGGCGCAAGCGAAAAGACCTGCCGATCATCTCCATTGTGGGATACACCAATGCCGGGAAATCCACCCTTCTCAATACATTGACCCAGAGTAAGATCATCGCCGCAAACCGCCTGTTTGCCACCCTGGATCCATCTTCACGCCGTCTGAGATTCCCCAAGGATACGGAAGTGATTATCACGGATACGGTTGGATTTATACAGCATTTGCCCAAAGCGCTGATGGAAGCATTTCATGCAACCCTTGAAGAACTCAGGGATGCGGATATCATTCTTCATGTGGTGGATATCTCCAATCCACGGTTTAAGCAGCAGATGGAAGCGGTAGAAAGCATTATGTCCCGCCTGAAACTGTCCACCATCCCCAGTATGTATGTTTTTAATAAAATTGACCGGGTGAATATGGATGAATTTGAGGATAAATGGCTGATAAACAATGGCATATGTGTCAGCGCCAGGGACAGGGGTACCTTGGAGCCCCTCGTAGAAAAACTTGAATATATGGTAAAAAGTAACTATAGTTAGCCCATTCAATTAAAACTGTGATTAAGAATCATGCCCATTATTTAGGATTCTCATGGAAATAAAACAACTGGACGATGTGATCGATACTTCTCAGAATCAATCGGATGCACATTTGGATTCAATTGATACTCCCGACTGTTTCGGAGAGTTCACCAAAAAGAATAAATTATGTGCCCAGTACTGCGCAGTTGCATTAAAGTGCAGTATTTTAAAAGGTAAAAATCCGAAGATGGATGTGCTGGAAAGGCTGCTGGTCAACAACCAGTACGCAGTAAAACTTCATTAAAAAATTATAGAAAAATTTTTCCGGGGTTCAGAATACGGTCCGGATCAAAAACCTGCTTGATTCCCTTCATGAGGGCAATTTGAGTGTCATCCAGCTCCCAGGGCAGGTATTTTTGCTTGGTGGTACCCACGCCGTGCTCACCCGTTATGGTCCCCCCTAAGGCCAATGTTTTCCTGAACAGGTCATCCACGGCCTTTTTTGCCAGTTGGGTCTGCGCTTCATCGGTTTTATCGTACATGATATTGCAATGGATATTTCCGTCACCGGCATGGCCGAAACTCACTATGGTCAGTCCGGTGTCCTTCTGGATATTTTCAAGGTACCGGACCATGGTTGGGATATGCTTGATCGGAACGACAATGTCTTCATTAATCTTGGTGTTGGCTATCCGGTAAAGGGCAGGAGATAACGCTTTTCTCCCTTTCCACAGCGATGCGGCCTCTTCGGGTGTGCGGGCCGTGATCATCTGGGCTGCGCCCATTTGCGTGCAGAAATCCTGAACGGTTTGAAAATCGGATTCCACCATCTGTGCACTGCCATCCACCTCAATGATCAGGAGGGCCCGGATGTCCCGGGGTACATCAAATTCAAAATAGTCCCTGACCAGGTTGATGGAGGCTTCATCCAGGAATTCAACACAACGGGGAATCAAGGCCTGGTTCATGATCCCGGAAACGGTGCGGGCCGCATGTTCGATATCCTCGAATAAAACCGCCAGGGTTTTCACCTTCGCCGGCTTGGGGAGCAGCTTGAGGGTGACCTGGGTCACAACCGCCAGTGTGCCTTCGGATCCGGTCAGCAAACGGGTGAGATCATAACCGGCCACACCCTTGGCAGTGTCCACACCGGTGGTGATGATGTTCCCGCTGGGCAGTACAGCCCTCAATCCAAGGACATAATCACGGGTGACACCGTATTTTACGGCCCTGGGACCGCCGGCACACTCACCAATATTGCCGCCGATGGTACACACCGCAGAGCTGGCAGGATCCGGCGGGTAAAACAGCCCCAGTTTTTCAACCGCCTTGTGGATATCCTGGGTGATCACCCCGGGCTCAACCCGGATCAGCATATTTTCAGTATCAATATCGATGATCCGGTTCATCCGGTTGAACACCATGACCACGCCCCCCATCACCGGTATGGCGCCACCGGTCATCCCTGACCCGGAGCCCCTTGGAATCACGGGGAACCGGTGCCTGGTGGCAAGCGCCATGATCTGGCTGACCTGGTCTTCATTGCCCGGAAAAACAACAGCATCCGGCAGGTGAGAGTCTCCGGCTGCATCATAGGAATAAACCAGGCACTCCTCCTTTTTCCGAGTGCAAAAGGTGGGGCCTGTAATCTGCTCTAACTGTTTAAAAACAGTATCTGAAAGCGGCATACTTATAGGTTGCCTGATTCGATTTTCCGGGAAAGGTACTTCACCTGTTCAAACAGCTGCCCTTTCTGCTTGATCTCTTTTTCCACGGCATTGATGGCATATATGGCCGTGGCATGATACCGGTTGAAGCTCTTCCCGATGTTCTTCAAGGGCTGGTCCGTATACTTCCTGGAAAGAAAAATGCCCATCTGCCTGGGCTTGACGATTTTCTGCTTCCGGGATGCTGAGATGATCTCTTTTTCCGATATGCTAAACTCCTTGCAGACCAGTTTTTTAATTCGATCCACGGTGACCAGTTTTCGTTGCAGGGAAAAGGTTTCCAAAACGCTTCTGGCCAGATCAATATCGATCTGCTCTCCCAAGAGGCTGGCTCTTGCCGCGACACCGTTCAATCCGCTTTCAAGCTGTCGGACATCCTCGCTAAGTTCCTGGGCCAGGTATTCCACCACATCTTCAGGGATCAGGTAGCCATTGCACTTGGATTTTTTCTTTAGAATTTTTACCCGGGTTTTATAGTTGGGCCGGTCAATCTTGGTAATCAGGCCGAGTTTGAGTCTCGACTTGAGCTGATCATTCATTTTGGGGATCTCGTCCGGAAGATTGCAGCCGGAAAAGATGATTTTCTTATTGGCGTCCAACAGGTAATCCAACGTGATGGCCAGCTCTTTCTGGGTGGCATCTTTCCCTGCCAGGAAATGGATATCTTCAAGGATCAGCACATCACACCTTGTTCTGTATTTTTCCTTGAACTGCTCAATTTTATTGTTTTTCAAAGAGAAGATCATCTCATTGGTAAAATCTTCAGCAGTGACATAGTAAACCGAGTCTGAATACCCTTTCGTGATGATATGGCGGCCGGCGGCCTGGGACAGGTGGCTTTTGCCCAGGCCGGTACCGGAAAGAAGGTAGAGGATATTATTTCCGGTAAAATGCCCCTGGGCCAGGGACAATGACGCGGAATATGCAAAATCTGAATTGTCGCCCACCACAAAATCATCAAATGTAAATTCTTTTTTAAACATCCTGCCGCTTTTAAAGGGGATATCCAGGCCGGGGATTTCCATCTGTCTATCAAACGCCCGTGCCGTGTATGCAGGCAGGGCCGGATAGGAGGCAGTCCTGTTTTCAATGCCTTGAGGGTTTTGGGTGGGTGCTTCTTTTGAGGGGGTGACCGCTTTATTAACAGAAAGATCTATTTTAACATCATCAATCCCCAGTTTGGAAAATGCTTTTTCAAAAATGATCAGGTAGTTATCCCGGAGCCGCTTGGCAGAAAACGCGTTGGGGCTCGAAAGGGTAATGTGGCTGTCATTGGCGTCTAAAAATCGGACAGGCTCGATCCACATTCTGTACATGTGGTCGGGAATGTCGTCTTTAATAGATTGTTTAACTTGATTCCAAAGGGATTTCATAGGGTTAAAGTATTGCCTTTTTCATTAGAGTACGGTTAATAACTGCTGGCGCTAAATACAAATTACAACAACTATAACAGTGTTTGACCCTGATCCTGCTGAGGTATCAAATTTTTATTGTAAAATGGGTGGACGGTCAAACCGAGTTTGACGGGTTAGGTTTTCATTAGGTTGATGTTAATGTGGCGTTTATAACTAATTGTTTTTAAATAAAATATTGTGTGAAACAAAGATTTTTTCTATAAATACAACCACTTCTTTAACCCATTTAAATCGCTTAATATTTTTTGGGTTTGAAACGGGTCACACAATTATGTCTCAAATAAAAAGCTCCGATTTCCTTTATTTTTTGACCTTTTTTTTTGATTTTTACAATTTGTTACCATTTTTTCATATGCCTGATAATTTCAATAGTTTCACAAATTTTTAAACATTCAATGAGGTTTACTAATTTTGATTTCAATAGTATATTGTCACCTTGATTTTGTATTTCTAACCAAGCGGACCTCAGAATGAACTCTCAACACCATAATCAACAGCAACCCTTGCCTGTTGTAGGGATTACAATGGGCGACCCGGTGGGTATCGGCCCGGAAATCCTGTGCAAGGCCTTGCTGGAACCCCGGATCTATGAATGGTGCCGGCCCCTGGCCATCGGGGATGCCGATACCCTGGAGGCCGCCTTGCGATTACTCAAGAGGCAGGCCGACATCAACCCGGTTCGATCCATGGATGAGTGCCGTTTTACCGAGGGGGGGATTGATCTGATCACTGCCTCGAAGCTCAAGGGGTCATCGGTAATTCCGGGTGAACCCACCCCTGAAACCTCAAGAGGCATGCTCAACTATATTGAGACGGGTATTGATCTGGCCATAAAGCATCGAATTGATGCGCTGGTCACCTGTCCGATTACAAAGACGGCCATGAAACTTGCCGGATCTGAATTCCACGGCCATACCGAATTGCTGGCCGCAAGAACCAATGCCGGTGAATACGCCATGATGATGGCAGGTGACCGGCTCAGGGTGGTCCTGGTGACCATTCATATGGCCCTGTCCCGGGTACCGGCATCCCTGACCCGGGGGAGCATCGTGAAAACCATCCGGATGACCCATCAAAGCCTTGAGCAGCGGTTCGGTATCCGGTCCCCGAAAATTGCCGTTGCCGGGTTGAATCCCCATGCCGGAGAGGATACCCTGTTCGGTGCTGAAGAGGGGCAGATCATCCGGCCTGCCGTGGAGACCGCATGCAGCATGGGGTTTGAGGCCGCAGGACCTTTGCCGCCCGATACCGTGTTCTACCAGGCATTGAACCAAAAATTTGATGCCGTGGTCTGCATGTATCACGATCAGGGGTTGATTCCGTTCAAACTGATCCATTTCAAAGACGGGGTAAATACCACAATAGGACTTCCCATCATCAGAACATCCGTGGACCACGGTACGGCCTATGATATTGCCGGTGAGGGGGTTGCCGATCACTCCAGCCTGATGGCCGCCATCCGCATGGCAGCATTCCAGGCATCCAGCCAAGAAAGTACCACCAGTAAAGACAGCACCATATGAAAAAAGACAAAATTATTATCAAAGGGGCGCGGGAGCACAACCTTAAAAATATCGATGTTGAAATCCCGAGGAACAGTTTAACCATTATCACAGGGCTGTCCGGATCCGGGAAATCCACCCTGGCATTTGACACCCTGTATGCCGAAGGACAGCGGCGGTACGTGGAGTCTTTATCCACATACGCTCGCCAGTTTCTGGGACAGATGAACAAACCGGATGTGGATATGATCATGGGGCTGTCGCCAGCCATCTCCATTGAACAGAAAACCGCCAGCCACAACCCCAGGTCCACTGTGGGGACCGTAACCGAGATCTATGACTATCTCAGGCTGCTCTATGCCCGGATCGGCAACCCGTATTGCCATGTCTGCGGAAAGCCCATCTCCTCCATGTCCATTGACCAGATCACGGACCGGGTGCTGACCCTGCCGGAAAAGAGCAAGATCGTGATCCTGTCCCCCCTGGCCATCAACCAGAAGGGGACCCATGAGCGGCTCTTTGCCCGGTTGAAAAAAGAGGGGTTTGCGCGGATACGGGTCAACCAGGAGATTTATACCACGGATGACCTGCCCAAACTCGATAAGAACAAAAAACACCGTGTGGAGGCCGTGGTGGACCGCCTGGTGATCAAGTCGGGCATCGAAAAGCGCCTGTCAGATTCCCTTGAACTGGCCCTGTCCCTGTCCGAAGGGATCATATCGGTCCTGAACATGGACACGGATGAAGAGACCCTGTTCAGCGAGAACGCCTCGTGCATCACCTGCGGTATCAGCTATCCGGAATTCACACCGGCCAGTTTCTCATTCAACTCTCCCCAGGGAGCATGTTCCAATTGTGATGGCCTTGGGTCCACCACCGAGTTTGATCCGGATCTGGTGGTACCCGACCCCACCCTCTCACTGCGGGAGGGTGCGATCCTGCCTTGGGCGGGAAGGGATTCCGTTCAGTTCATGGAGTTTCTCGATGCATTGACCGAACATTACAGCCAGGACATTTATACCCCTTTCAACAAGCTGTCCAAAACCTTTCAGCAGGTCCTTTTGTACGGGTCAAAAAAGCAGAAGGTGGATTTTTACATGGAACGGGTGGGCAAACGGGTAAAGTACAAGCGCACGTTTGAGGGCGTTATTCCCAATTTGCAGCGCCGGTACCATGAAACCGATTCGAGCTATATGCGCGAAGAGATTAAAAAATACATGAATTTTACCACCTGCTCTGAATGCAGGGGGACCCGGCTGAACCCGGCTTCCGGCGCGGTCAGGGTGGCCGGGAAAACCATCTGGGAACTCACCTCCCTTTCGGTCCAGAATGCCGGGCGGTTTATCACCTCCCTGTCCCTGTCCGGTAAGGATCAGGTGGTGGCCCAGAGCATCATTAAAGAACTTGAAGAGCGGTTGGGATTTCTGGAGAATGTCGGTCTTGAATACCTGACCCTGGACCGGTCAGCCGCCACACTGTCCGGCGGGGAAAGCCAGCGGATCCGCCTGGCCACCCAGATCGGGTCCAAACTGACCGGCGTGCTCTATGTGCTGGACGAGCCCTCCATCGGTCTCCATCAGCGGGACAATGCAAGGCTGCTGAGCACCCTGATGAACCTGAGAAATCTTGGCAACACCGTGCTGGTGGTTGAACATGACGAGGAGACCATCCTGGCAGCCGACCATGTGATCGATATCGGTCCCGGTGCTGGGCTCAATGGCGGTGAAGTGGTATTTTCAGGAACCCCCAAGCAGATGCTCCGACGAAAAAATACCCTGACCGGCCAATACCTGTCCGGGAAGAAATCGATCAATATCCCTGAGAAACGCCGCGCCGGAAACGGCAAGGTGGTTGAGGTGCTCGGGGCGTCATCCAACAATCTCAAGAAAATTGACGTCACGTTCCCATTGGGGTGTTTTATCTGTGTGACCGGTGTGTCCGGTTCCGGCAAATCCACCTTGGTTCTGTCCACCCTGTATAATTCCCTGGCCAATCATCTGTTTCGTTCCAGGCGGCCGGCAGGCGTATGCCGGTCGGTGTCCGGTATGGAGTATCTCGATAAAGTGATCCATATCGACCAGTCCCCCATTGGGCGGACACCCAGGAGTAACCCCGGCACCTATACTACAGTGTTTACCCATATCCGGGAGCTGTTTGCCAAAACCAATGAATCCAAAGCCAGGGGATACAAACCCGGCCGGTTCAGCTTCAATGTCAAGGGCGGCCGATGCGAGGCCTGTACCGGTGACGGGATTATCAAGATCGAGATGCATTTTCTGCCCGATGTTTATGTTGCCTGTGATGTGTGCAAGGGCAAGCGGTATAACCGGGAAACCCTGGATGTGAAGTACAAGGGGAAAAGTATTGCCGATGTCCTGGACATGACCATTAACCAGTCGGTCCGGTTTTTCGAGAATATCTCCTCCATCAAACAGAAACTGGATACCCTGGTGGATGTCGGACTCGGTTACATCAAGCTGGGGCAGGCCGCCACCACACTGTCAGGCGGAGAGGCCCAGCGCATCAAGCTGGCCCGGGAGCTGAGCAAACGCAGCACCGGAAAAACCATTTATATCCTGGATGAGCCCACCACCGGCCTTCACTCCGATGATATCAACAAACTGCTTTCCGTTCTGGATAAGCTGGTGCAGGGCGGCAACACCGTCGTGGTAATCGAACACAATCTGGATGTGATCAAGTATGCGGATCACCTCATTGACCTGGGTCCTGAAGGCGGGGACCGGGGCGGAACAGTGGTGGCCGTAGGGACCCCTGAAGAGGTGGCCCAAAACGCCCGATCCCATACCGGCTTTTACCTCAAGCAGGTACTGGGTCTGAAGAACGGGAAGAACGAGAAAAAAGTAAAGAAAGGGTCAAGGGTAAAAGAGGTCGTGAATTAGGTCGCCTGCAGGGCTAAGAAGTCAGTCTTCAATCACACAGACGTCTGTATCACACGGGCAGGCCCCATCCACCTCACAGGCCTGGACAATGCGGGAAGCAAGCTCAACGGTTTTGTCGGGCAGCGGCTCAAATGGGTGGGCCGAGGCTATGGCATCAAGGGATTCTGAACCGGGCATCCGGGCAAGGCCGTTTGCCGTGACCTCACCGGTATTTCCGTCAATGATCTCGGCATCCTCACCATTGGTCATCACTGCCACAGGAATTTGATACGGGGCGATGATCCGTGAGAGGGCCAGGCAGGTTTGACGCCGGGTGACAATGGAACCGGGGTTGTATTTGATCACCATGGATATCCGGCCACCCACCCTGACCAGAAAATCCACCTTGATACTCGATTTCCTGCCCCCGACATGAATGATCAAAGGGGTTGCCTTGTCAATCATTGATCGGTCAAAACCGCATTCATGGACCAGAAGTTTTGCAATTTTCTGCCGGTAACGCTCATCATGGCTGTCTGCAATGGTTTCGCCTGTGAGAAAATCAGTGGTCTCGCCCAGGCTCAAGTGGTGGTCGTTGTTTTTAATGGTCATGGTATACCTTATATATAAGGTGTAGAAACAAATCTTGCTTTTTTACGGTTTGAAAAATAATATAAGCACGATTTTTCAATAATAAACCTTTAATGGAAAAGGGGAATGCCATGGCCGGTGTTTTTGAATCCATCCAAATAAAGGGCCTGAGTATATCCAACCGCCTGGTCCGTTCCGCCACCTGGGAGGGGATGTGCGAACAGGACGGCAGGCCCACACCCAAATTGATCGACTGGTATGAACAACTGGCCAGAGGCGGTGTCGGGCTGATCATTACAGGCTATACCTATGTCCGGCCGGAAGGCAAGCAGCTTCCCGGCAAGATGGGGCTCTATTCCAATGCATTTGAACGTGAGTACCGGACCTTGGTTGACCGGGTGCATGATGCCGGGGGCAAAATGGTGATGCAGCTGGTCCATGCCGGCGGTCAGACCGAGGAAAAAAACTCGGGATTCCCTGCACTGGCTCCTTCAGGAATTAAAGTCAAGCAGTTTCCCAACCTGCCCCGGGCCATGACATCAAAAGATATCAAAGAAGTGATAGGGGCTTTCGGGGTCGCGGCCCAACGGGCAAAAGCATACGGGTTTGACGGGGTACAGATCCATGGCGCCCACGGGTATCTGGTGAACCAGTTCCTCTCTCCCCTGGCCAATCAAAGAACCGATGAGTATGGCGGGTCCATGGAGAACCGTGCCCGGTTTCTGTTTGAGGTCTATGATGAGATCCGGGAACAGGTGGGCCACGATTATCCCGTTATGATCAAGCTTAATGCCGCAGACCATCTGGATGGCGGGTTGGAACTTGAAGATGCCTGCTTTGCCGCATCAAGGCTGTGGGAAAAGGGGATTGATGCCATTGAGGTTTCTTCAGGCACCGGCGCTTCAGGAAAGCTGGGACCGGTCCGGACAAAAATCCTGAGCCCGGACAAAGAGGCGTACAACCTTGAACTGGCAATGGCGGTGAAAGAGCGGGTGGGTTGCCCGGTGATGGTGGTGGGCGGCTTCAGATCCCTTGAGCAGGTGGAGACGGCCATTGAAGAGAAGTCGCTTGATTTTGTCTGCCTGTCCCGGCCGCTGATCCGGGAACCGGACCTGCCGAACCGGTGGGCCGAAGGAGACACCTACCCGGCTGACTGCATATCCTGTAATAAATGCTTTCAGCCCGGTATGTTCAAGGGCGGTATCTATTGTGTCCCGTTAAAAGCCGGGGAAAAGGGGGAAGGCAAGGATTGATGGACCTGTTTTCAGATCTGAGCACCGTGTCCCTGGTCCTGTTTTTTATTGCCGGGCTTTGCGCCGGGTTTGTGGATTCCATTGCCGGCGGGGGCGGGTTGATCTCCCTGCCGGTCCTGCTGTTTGCAGGTCTGCCGCCACAGGTGGCCTTGGGGACCAATAAACTGCAGAGCAGTTTCGGGTCGTTCTCAGCCGCATTCAACTATGTCAGCAAAGGCACCATTGAGCTGAAAGGGTCCTTGCTCGGGATCTGCTTCACCTTTATCGGTGCGGTGTCCGGCGCATTCGTGATCCAGCAGATGGATGCGGCATTCCTCAAACACCTGGTTCCCATCCTTCTTTTGCTGGTGTTTTTCTATACCCTGCTTTCACCGGATCTTGGCCGGACCGACAGGGCGCCCAAAATCCCCTCTGCCCCATTTTTTATCCTGTTCGGAATGCTTTTGGGGTTTTACGACGGGTTTTTCGGCCCGGGCACGGGGTCGTTCTGGACCGCATCGCTCCTGGTGGTGCTGGGCCTGAACATGACCCGGGCCGTGGGCATGACCAAGATTATGAATTTTACCTCCAACTTTGTGGCCCTGATCGTCTTTATCATCGGCGGCAACGTGGCTTATGCCATTGGGATTGTCATGGCAGTCGGTCAGCTCATCGGTGCCCGTATCGGATCCAACATGGCTATCGAGCGGGGCACCGCATTCATCCGGCCGTTGTTCCTGACCGTGGTGTTCCTGACCATTGTCCGACTGGTATACCAGAATTTTACCGGGTAATCGCCATCCCCAAAATCGAGTGAGTGACTATGGATAGAATGTTTCAAACCTGGAGTATGGGTCAAATTGAACTGAGCAATCGCCTGGTCCGCAGTGCCACGGTAGAAGGCCTGTCCACAGAAGACGGCAGGCCCACGCAAAAGCTGATCGATAAACTGACAGAACTTGCCGCAGGCGGGGTGGGGATGATCATCGCCGGGACGGCATATATCAGCCCTGAGGGTCAGGCTGACAAGACCAGCACCGGCCTCCATGGTGACCATGTGATCCAACCCTTACGCCGAATGTGCAGGGCAGTACAACAAGCCAACGGTATCCTTGCCGCCCAGTTGCTGCATTGCGGGTCAACCGCAGGTGCCCAAATGCTTGGTCAAAAAGAGGTCCTGTTCGGTCCCTCTGCCATGGTTGACCCTGTTTCTAAATTAAGGGTTGAGGCGTTGAGCCGGGACCATGTTCTTAAAATAATCAATGATTACGGAAAAGCTGCTGCAAGGGCGAAAAAGGCGGGATTTAATGCCGTACAGATCCATGCGGCCCATGGTTATCTGATTAATCAGTTTCTGAGCCGATCACGAAACCATCGAAACGATCAATACGGCGGATCCGTTCAAAATCGCGGCCGGTTGTTGTATCAGGTATATGAAGAGATCAGGGGCGCTGTAGGGCATGATTATCCGGTAATGATAAAAATGAGCGCCCATGACGGATTTACCGGGGGTGTGATGCCTGAAGAGGCGGCAGAAACCGCATCCACGCTTGACGCCCTGGGTATTGATGCCATCGAGGTCAGTGCTGGAACGCCTGAGGGCGCATGTGCCGGCGGATGGGATCATATTATTCCGGCACCGTTTACAGAAGGTTCTTTTTTTGAGTATGCCGCTTTGATCAAGGACACGGTTCAGTGCCCTGTGATAACCGTAGAGGGTTGGCGTGACCCCTTAAAAATAGAGCGCGCACTCGAATCAATTGATGCGGTTTCCATGAGCCGTCCCTTTATTCGAGAACCTGACCTGGTGAACCGTTGGGCCGGGGGCGACCTTTCTCCTGCCAAATGCACCTCGTGTAACACGTGTCTTGATCTGATTTCAGAATCAGGATTGGGGTGTATCTTTCATGAGAAAACAGAGAAATTGAAAAAACGATAACATTCTTTAATCGTTTATATCAAAGCATTTCATTGGCCAAATTGATTCAATTCGTGCAATATATCCGGCATGAATTTTATTACGCCATAAAAGAAAGAGGATCGAATGAAAATTACCATTTTACAGGGAAGTGCACGAAAAAAAGGAAACACCGCCAAGGTATTGTCCTGGGTTGAAGAGGAATTAACCGGCATGGGGCATGAGGTGGACAGCATCTATCTTCACTCTAAAAACCTCAAAGGGTGCATGGGGTGCGGCAAGTGCAAAGAAAAGGCAGAACCCGTGGGATGTATTCAAAAGGATGATGTGCCCGAAGTGCTTGATAGGATGATCCAGTCACAACTGGTGATTTTCAGCTCCCCCCTGTACTTTTGGGGATTTTCCGCCCAGATCAAGGCGGTAATCGACAGAACATACTGTCTGTATACCAATGCCAATCAGCCCAGTCATGCGTCACTTGTCGATGGCCAGCGCCAGGCACTGATCGCCACAGGTGCGGGCGGTTATGATAATAATGTTGAAGGAATGGTGGATGCTTTCGGCCGGATGCAGAAATACCACAAGGCGGTTAATGCGGGCACGCTGTTTATCGGGTCCTGCTCTACGCCGGATGCGCTGGATGAGTCCGCCAAAAAGCAAGCCGTTGAATTCGCCAGAAAAATTGTCTCGTAATTCTAACAACAAAGTGATGATGGTATGGAACCATCATCACTTTGTTCTGGCCCCTCTGAATACCGCCAGATATCAGGGACGGTTTCTATGAAACAAGACCCTGATCGGGTGTCAGGTGGGTTTATGAGCTGCTTGCTGTTTATACGATTGATTCATGCTCGGTGATGGGCTCGCCGCAAAATGGGCAGAAAATCATTTGATTCTCTTTGACAGTCCCTTTGAAGAAAAACCATTCACCACCACATCCTGATTCGTAATGATTTTCATCATCGACAATATGCCATTCGCAGTCTTCCATTTTTCCATCCTGTATGTGTTTGGGTTAAAATTAACTCACATCTACAGAAAAGAAGCGGAGCAAAAGCGAGAATACTTGCTTCGTCAGTCTATTTTTTTTGTTCACATAGCTGTGATGAGAAGTGCTGTGTCAAGGGGTATCCGGCCCCATTTGCACGTCAGATCAATTGGTGTAACATCCATAATAACATAATTCAGGGCGATATGTTAACTTTTATTCTGGGGGGGGGCTGAATCCAATTGCGGTGCAAATGGGGTTTAATATGAGATCAACCGCTTAACTGATAACGGTTACATTTGCAGCGGCAGGTCCTTTCTGTCCTTGTTCGATATCAAATGAAACACGGTCACCTTCATTGAGGGATTTGAACCCTGTTTTATTGATGGCTGAGTGGTGTACAAAGACATCTTTCCCGCCATCTTCCTGTTCAATAAACCCAAAACCTTTTGAGTCATTAAACCATTTTACGATACCTGTAGCCATTATGGTAATCTCCTATTGAAAGTAAAAAAAGATAAGCTTGCGCCCTACTTGTAGCAGAGTTATCATAGCTATAAATAAAAAAGTCAGTTCAAGTCAAGCACTAAATGGTTCATTGGGGTCTGATTATTCATAAGTGGTATATGAGAAAATCAGGGATGAAATGATTAAAGCTTCCAGAAATCCAAGAAACATTGTTTCAATCCAACAGATCCTTTGGAGAGGTGTGCTTTCCAAAATTGGAAGAAAATGAGGTGTTGCATAAACTTTAATGGGGCATTGTTTTAGAAAACGCATGGATGACCACCACGCCTGCAACAATCAGGGAAATTCCAATCACTGCCGGAAGGTCGGGTATCTGCCGGTAAAGAATGATACCGGCGATTGTGACCAGAACGATACCTAATCCGGACCAGACAGCATATGTAACCCCTATGGGAATGGTTCTTAAAACCAGTGTCATCAGGTAAAATGCCAAGCCGTATCCAACAATTACAATGATGCTGGGTATAAGTTTGGTGAATTCCTCTGAGGCTTTTAATGCACTGGTTGCAACAACTTCAGCTAGAATGGCCAACCCTAAAAATGTATATGTCATGTCACGATCTCCTCAGATAAATGATACAGGGACAACGAACCCCTTTTAAATCTATTCTATTTATTCATAGGTCGTATGCCGTTTGGGATCAAAGGCTTCCCGGATGCCTTCACCCACAAAGGTGACGGTCATCAACGTGATGATCATGGCGCCGACCACAGAGGATGAGATCCACCAGGCATCCATGTTCTGCCAACCCTGGGAAAGCAGTTCCCCCCAGGAGGGGGTGGGCGGCGCCAGGCCGAATCCGAGGTAATCCAGCGAGGTCAGGGATACAATGCCGCCGGAGATGGCAAAGGGGGCATAGGTTACAATGACCGAGATGGTGTTGGGGATAATGTGTTTGAATATGATCCGGGTATGGGAGGCACCGAGCGATCTGACCGCCAGGATATATTCGCGCTCCTTTTCCTTGTAGGTCATGGTCCGCATCACCCAGGTCATGCCGATCCATCCGAAAAAAGCCATGATCACCAGGAGGATCATGAAAGAGGGGACCACAATGGAGGAGATGATGATGATCACGTATAGAAACGGGATATTGCTCCAGATCTCGATCACCCGCTGGAAAAACAGGTCGAACTTTCCACCGAAATAGCCCATGGAACACCCGATAAAGATCCCGATGGTATAGTTGAAGATCAGCAGTATAAATGAAAAGATGATTGCGGTCCTGAACCCGTAAACCAGCCGGGCCAGGATGTCCCTGCCCACATTGTCAGTCCCGAAAAAGTGCTTTTCCGCAAATGACGGGGCAAAGGGCGGGTAGGTATCCTGCTTCAGGTCATTCTCATAGGGGTTCCATGGCACCGGCGGCATGATCACCCGGTTTCTGGCGTTCTCTGTGTTGAATTTTTCCTTGAGTTCCCGATAATTGGTTTCATACGCGTAATCCAGGCCGAATGTTGAACCCGGGATCATGGCGGAATAGGTTGGAAAGTAAAATGAGCCCTCGTAGTAAACCAGCAGGGCCCGGGAGTTGATGAAAACTTCGGCAAAAAATGAAAACAGGATCATCAGGGAGATAATGATAAAGGACCAGTACCCCCGCTTAATGGACTGGAACCGCTTGATCTTTTTTTTTGTGACCGGGTTCATGATATCTTGCCTGGGTCCTTATCCTTTATTTAATCCTCGTGTTATTTGAACCGGACCCGGGGGTCTACCATGGCCACACAGAAATCGGACAGGATGTTGCCGATCATGAACAGCAAGGAGGAGATCACCAGGATTCCCATGACCACAGGGTAGTCCCTGTCAACCACCGACTCATATCCCAGAAGACCCATGCCGTTGATATTAAAGACCTTTTCAATTAAAAAAGAACCGGTCAGGATGATGGAGATGTTATTGCCGAAACTGGTGGCAATGGGGATCAGGGAATTCTGGAGCGCGTGGCGGAACACGGCCTGCTTAAAGGGCAACCCCTTGGCAATGGCGGTCCGGACATAGTCCGATGACAGGTTGTCCATAAGGGTGTTTTTCATCAAGAGCGTCATCACGGTAAATGATCCGATCAGGTAAGCAAACAGGGGCAGGGCAGTATGCCAGGCAACATCCAGGATTTTATTAAAGAAATTCAGGTCTTCAAACAGATCCGAGGTCATCCCGCCCAAAGGGAAAAGATCCATATTGGATCCCAGGATCACCAGCAGCAAAACGCCGGCCACCCAGCCTGGGATGGCATAACCGGCAAAGATAAGTACAGATGAGATATTGTCAAACCCGGTCTTGTGTCTGACCGCTTTGGCAATTCCTAAAGGGATGCACACCCCGTAGATACAGATCAGTGTGAGGATTCCGAAATAGAGGGAGATGGGGATCCGTTCCAGGATCATGGACCAGACCGGATCATAATACCGGGTCGAGCGTCCCAGGTCTCCGGTGACCACTTTCCCCAGCCAGAGCACATAGGAGATGAGCACGGGTTTATCAAACCCGTAATACTCTTTGAGACGCTGGATCTGTTCTTCTGAAAGGGGTTGAGATGAGCGGGTATCACTCATTGAAGAGGTACTGGACGCCTGTCCGGTCTGCATCTGCCTGGCTTCGGCAATAATGCGTTCCACCGGGCCGCCCGGGACAAACCGGGTGATGGTGAAAACCATGATGGTGATACCGATGAAGGTAGGTATCACCAGCAACAGGCGTCTTATAAAGTAAGCGGTCATGACATGGTGTTAAAAACCGACTCCAGAGCCTTGTCAAGGTGCTGGGGCTGGGTACCGCCGGCCTGGGCCATATCCGGACGGCCGCCGCCGCCGCCGCCGACAATGGCAGCTGCCTCTTTGACAATATCTCCGGCTTTGTATGTTTGGGTCAGGTCATCGGTAACCACGGCGATCAGCAGGGCTTTACCTTGTGATTCCGTGCCGAGCAGGACCACACCGGACTTGATCTTTGCCTTGAACTTATCTGCCAGATCCCTGAGCTGGGATGGGTTTTCGATCTCCACGCGCTTGGCCAGGACCTTGACATCATTAACAACCCGGATCTCGCTGTCGATATCATCCAAGGATTTGGATGCCAGGGATGCCTTGAGAGATTCAAGCTCTTTTTCCAGGGCCTTTTTATCTTTGAGCAGGGCGTCTATTTTCTGGGCAACCTCCTCTTTTCCGGCTTTAAGAAGAACCGCGCTTTTTTCCAGTCCGTTGCGGTCGGCATGCACATGATCAATGGCGGCCTGTCCGGTCACGGCTTCGATACGTCTCACCCCGGAAGCAATCCCGGTTTCCGACAGGATGCAGAACATGCCGATATCCCCGGACCGACCGGTATGGGTTCCCCCACAGAGCTCTTTGGAGAACTCACCCTGGCTCACCACCCGGACCGTGTCACCGTATTTCTCTTCAAACAGGGCAACGGCACCGGCTTTCTGGGCTTCTTCCATGCTCATTTCAATGGTGTTCACCTCGTGATTTTCGCGGATACGCAGATTCACCTCTTTTTCAATGGCCAAAAGTTCTTCAGGCGTGGCCGGAGAAAAGTGGGTGAAATCAAACCGGAACCGTTCCGGAGTGACCAGGGAGCCGGCCTGCTTGACATGGTCACCCAGGACATTGCGCAGGGCAGAGTGCAGGATATGGGTGGCGGTATGGTTCCGGGCCGTATCGTTGCGTTTGGGCGCATCCGGCTGCAGGGTAACCTGATCGCCTGTGTCGATCTTTCCGGATTCCAGCGTGCCTTTATGGATGATGATACCCGTGGGATCGGCAATGGTATCCTGGACAACAATGCGGCAGCCCGCAGCAGAGATGACGCCGGTGTCTCCCACCTGTCCGCCGGATTCAGCATAGAACGGGGTCTGGTCGGTCACCAGTTCAATCTCATCCCCGGCTTGGGCGGTCCGGATCTCCTGGTTGTCTTTGACCAGGATCAGGATTTTCCCATCCGCCTCAAGCTGATCATAGCCCACGAACCTTGTTTTAATCCCCTGGGAGGTCAGTGATTTATAGGCTTCCCCCACACCGGCAAACTTGATGGTGGATCTGGAGCGTTCTTTTTGCTCGGCCATGGCGGCATTGAAACCGTCAAGATCCAGGGAGATCTCCATCTCTTTGACATGGTCGGCAATGATATCCACGGGGAACCCATAGGTATCATAGAGTTTGAATATCACCTGTCCGTCAATGGTGTCCTGGCCGTTGGCCTGGATCTCCTCAATGGTGGCTTCCAGGAGTTTGAGGCCGTTGTCCAGGGTCTGGAGGAACCCTTCCTCTTCATTTTTAACCACATTCAGGATAAATGCGGCAGAGTCCTTGAGTTCCGGATAAGCGTCATCCATGATATCAAACACCTTCTGGACCGTGTGGTGCATGAACGGTTCAGTCAGGCCGATGCTTCTGCCGTACCGGATGGCCCGCCGCATGATCCGGCGCAGAACATATCCCCGGCCCTCATTGGAGGGGAGCACACCGTCTGAAATCAGAAAGGCCGAGGCCCTTGAATGGTCGGCAATCACCTTCATGGCCACATCCACTGATTCTGATTCCTTGATCCTCTTGCCGGACAGCTGGGCCACCTTTTCCATGATGGGCACAAACAGGTCGGTCTCAAAGTTGGTGGCCACGTCCTGGAGCACGGAGATGATCCGCTCAAGCCCCATACCGGTATCGATGCTGGGTTTGGGCAGCGGGTTCATATTACCCTGCTCATCCTTTTCAAACTGCATGAACACCAGGTTCCACAGTTCCAGGTAGCGGTCGCAGTCACACCCGACCGCGCAGTCTTCACGGTCACAGCCAAACTCCGGGCCGCGGTCGATATGGATCTCGGAGCAGGGTCCGCAGGGACCGGTGTCCCCCATGGCCCAGAAGTTATCCTCTTCGCCCAGGCGGACAATGCGCTCTTCAGGCACACCAATATGATCCTTCCACAGGTTGTATGCCTCATCATCATCCAGAAACACGGATACCCAGAGTTTGTCCTTGTCAAACCCGTATCCGTTGGTCAACAGGTCCCATCCGAATTCGACGGCTTTTTCCTTGAAGTAATCACCAAAGGAAAAATTCCCCAGCATTTCAAAAAAGGTATGATGCCTTGCCGTATAGCCGACATTTTCAAGGTCATTGTGCTTGCCGCCCGCCCGCACGCATTTCTGTGAGGTGACGGCAGTGGCGTAATCCCGTTTTTCATCACCTGTGAACACCCGCTTGAACTGGACCATTCCGGCGTTTGTGAATAACAGGGTGGGGTCGTCCTGCGGGACCAGAGAGGAACTTCTGACTTCCCTGTGACCATGTTTCTTAAAATACTCAATGAAAACTTTCCGGGCATCATTGCCTTTCATCATCCGACTCCTAAACTTAAAACATTAATTGACTCGTTGTTATCCTTCCTGCGGTACTTCCGTTCCACCGATACCGAGTTCCTGGCGTACTTTCTGTTCAATTTTTTCAAAGATATCGGGATTGTCCATGAAAAAGGCTTTGACATTTTCCCGACCCTGGCCGATCCGTTCGCCCTCGAAAGAGTACCATGATCCGCTCTTTTCAATCAAGTCCAGTTCAACCCCCATATCTAAAAGGTCTCCGGTTTTGGAGATCCCTTCCCCATACATCAGGTCAAACTCCACATTCTTGAACGGCGGGGCCAGCTTGTTTTTCACCACCTTGACCTTGGTCCGGTTACCGGTGATCTCCTGGCCCTCCTTGATCTGGCTGGCTTTTCGGATCTCCAGCCGCATGGTGGCGTAGAATTTCAACGCGTTACCGCCGGTGGTGGTTTCCGGGTTGCCGTAGACCACTCCGATCTTCATCCGGATCTGGTTGATAAAGATGATGGTGGTGTGGGTTTTTCCAATGGTGGCGGTCAGTTTTCTCAAGGCCTGGGACATCAGCCGGGCCTGGAGGCCCATATGGGAATCCCCCATCTCACCTTCGATCTCCGACCGGGGCACCAGTGCGGCCACCGAGTCAACGATCATGATATCGATGCCGCCGCTTCTCACCAGCATATCGGCAATTTCCAGGGCCTGTTCCCCGGTATCGGGCTGGGAAACCAGCAGTTCATCGCAATCCACGCCCAAACGTTTGGCATAGGCCACATCCAGGGCATGCTCCGCATCGATAAATGCGGCAATCCCGCCGTTTTTCTGGGCCTGGGCAACCGCATGCAGTGCCAGTGTAGTTTTACCCGAGCTTTCAGGACCGTATATTTCAATCACGCGGCCACGGGGATATCCGCCGACACCCAGGGCCTTGTCAAGGGCCAAAGAACCTGAGGGGATAATCGGAACCGCTTCAACTTCCCGACCGCCCAGCTTCATGACCGAGCCTTTGCCGAACTGGCGCTCAATCTGGTTCATGGCGGTTTGAACCGCTTTTTGTTTCTCTGAATTGTTTTCCATTACAAGGTCTCCTAAAATAGATTGAAGGAATTCAGTATGCCCAATACCAATGCACTATAAATTCCTGCGACAATATCGTCAAGTACGATTCCTGCGCCGCCTTTTAAATTTGAATCAAACCAGTTGACAGGGAACGGTTTTACGATATCAAATATTCTAAAAACTAGAAAACCTGTCAACAATGTCGTGAAGGTGATCGGCACGGTGGTCATTGCAATCGTAAAACCGGCCACCTCATCGATGATCACACAACTCGGGTCTTTCTCATCCATCAGGGCAGCTGCCTGGTCTGCAATCCAGACGGCTGCCAGGATCAGCCCGGCACAGTAGATAATTTTATAGCTTTCGGGTACCCACAGCATCATCAATATAAACGGAAGCCCCCACAGGGTCCCGAAGGTTCCCGGTGCCACCGGCAGATGACCGATATTGGCCCCTGTGGCCAACATCATGACCCCTTTTTTCTTAAATGTCATGGTCCTTTTCTATCTTCAAGCGCTTCCAGATGTCAAGCCTTCTGAAGATCTGCGTTAATCTGGTCATAGACCTGACGAAGCGGCAGGTTGTGATTCAGGGCAATGTCCTTGCAGACATCATATTCAGGAACAAGGCGGGAACCCAGATCCGGGTGATCGATCCGTTTCACCCGGATGGTTCCGAACCGGGTATGGGCATCGACGGCTTCCCGTTTAAGGATATATCTTTTGACCGGAAAAAATCTTACGCCGGCCGTGGTGGTCTGGCGCAGGATCTGGTCACAGATGTTTTTATGGGAAGACAGGGGACACAACACCTGCACCATGGTTCCGGGCCGGTTTTTTTTCATTTGCAACGGGCTGAACCCGACATCCAAGGCACCGCTGTCAAACAACTGCTCCATAAGAAACTCGAATATCTCGGGATTCATGTCATCGATATTGGCCTGCACCATCATCACCTCATCAGACAAGGGAACGGTTTTATCATCAGTGGGTGGGATGGGATGGCCCAGTACACCCCTGAGCAGGTTGGGGCGGCCGCCTCCCAGCTCCCGTTTGCCGGCCCCGTATCCGATCCGGTCAAGGATCAATTCGGGCAGCGGGCCGAATGATGAGGTCAGTGTGGTCAGGATGGCAGCTCCGGTCGGGGTCACAATTTCGGTCTGAATGTCCGTACCCTTGACCGGGACCCCCTTTAGAATAGACAGGGTTGCCGGTGCCGGAACCGGTATCACCCCATGGCTGCATTCAATGGACCCGGATCCCAGGGGGACCACGGAGGCATGAACCTTGGATACATTCAGGTATTCCATGCCCGCAAAGGCGCCGATGATGTCTACCAGGGCATCAATGCCGCCCACTTCGTGGAAATGAACCGTTTCGACATCATGCCCGTGTATCCCGGATTCTGCCCGGGCGATCTTTCCAAACGCCGCAAGACTTTGAATCTTGACCTTTTCTGAGAGCCTGGACCCATTGATCAGGTCTTTGATATCCGAGTAATGCCTTGAGGAGATGGTATCGTGAACGTCGACAGTTACAGAGGAAGCAGTCAAATGATTCCTTTCTACCGTTTCGCAGCGTAACTCAAATCCTGACAAAGGAACCAAGGCCATGGTATCGTTCAAAAAGTCAAGGGGGACGCCCAGGTCAACCAGGGTGCCCAGGATCATATCACCGCTGATGCCGGTGTGGATGTCAAAATAGAGAATCAACTATACGGGCTCTCCTGCTGCGTGCACCCTGAGGATTTCAAGGATCAGTCCGGTGGTTTTGACCATGTCGGCCAGTGCAATGTTTTCCTTGAGGGTATGTACATCTTTCATGCCCGTACCCAGGACACCGGCGATGATCCCTTTAGAAAAGAAAATATTGGCATCAGCGCCGCCGCCGATGGTCTTGCTCTCAAGTTCATATCCCAGGTTGCCGGCGGCCTTGCGGGCCAGGCGTACGGTCAGGTGGTCCTCGGGGATATTGGTTCTTGGAAAATCCTGTTCCACCCGGGTGTCGATTTTGGGCAGGCCGTTGTCAGTACCGTTACGGGTCTCATGGTGCTTTGCAGAGGTAAAAAACGCATCCAGGATGGTTTGTGTCACCCGGTCGAGTTTTTCATCACTATGGCTTCTGGCCTCTCCGCGGATGTGGACCTCTTCCGGGACAATATTGGTGGCTAGGCCGCCGGCGATGGTGCCGAGGTTGCAGGTGGTTTCCGCATCAATCCGGCCCAGGTGAAGCGAGGAGATGGCATCTGCAGCTACCTTGATGGCGGATATGCCCTTTTCGGGTGCGGCACCCGCATGGGCAGCCCGTCCCTTGATCATGATATCGATCTTGTTGGACGCCGGGGCCCGGGTGACGATACCTTCGGTATCTGTGGAATCCAGGATATACCCGAACCGGGATTCGATCAGGGAATAATCCAGATGGACCGCTCCCAGAAGCCCGATCTCTTCGCAGATCGTAAAAATGATCTCAACAGGGGGGTGGGGCAGGTTGTTCTCCAGGACACAGTCCATGGCTTCCAGGATGATGGCCAGGGCAGACTTGTCATCCGCGCCAAGGATGGTGGTGCCGTCAGAGGTAAATATTCCGTCTTTAAACTGAACCTTGACCCCGTTTCCCGGTTCCACCGTGTCCATATGGCCGGAGAGAAATATGGGCTCGGCACCGGTGTTGCCAGGGAACCGGGCAATCAGGTTGCCGATCTGGCCGTTGACCTTTTCACCGGCATTATCAAAAATGACCTTTGCACCCATGTCTTCCAGGATCTGTGTCAGTCGTGCTGCAATTTCTCCCTCCTGTCTGGAGACAGAGTCGATCTGGGCAAGCTCGATGAACCGCTGGGTGATCCGATCTGAATTAATCATGGTAAAACTCCTTAAAATATTGTTACTACTGCATATTAGCAGTTGACAAGCAATTGAACTATATACTAAATTTTTCCGATGAATACTATAACTAAATACCAACGCCGGGTATTGTGCTGGAATTCATGACAGCCCTGATAAAAGTGTTTTCATCCTGGAAACTGATCTGGATTACGACGGCACTCACATTGATGACTTTTGTCCTCAGCATATGCTGGGTGGTATTCATGATCTCCAGAATTCCGGAGGACTATTTTCTGAATCCGGACAGGGATCCTTTCAAACATCACCCCCTTTACGTCCGCCTTCCCCTGGCCGGGTTTAAAAATGCGCTGGGGCTTTTGCTGATACTGGCCGGGATCATCATGCTGTTCACCCCGGGTCAGGGCATTTTGACCATTGTCATGGGGGTGGCCATCATGGATTTTCCCGGTAAACGAAGCCTTGAAATCCTTTTGCTGCGGCAGAAGAAGATCAGCCAAAGCCTCAACTGGATAAGGCGAAGAAAAGGGCTTTCCGATATTTTGATTCCATGAATATGGGCATGATGGCATCACATTTAGACACCTTGTTTCTGGTCGCGCTGTACACCTCCATTGCCGTGATGGTGATTTACCTCCTTTTGGAGAACAAGGAGGCCGGAACCACGTTGTCCTGGCTGCTGGTGTTTTTTTTTATCCCCATTGTCGGATTGATTCTCTATTTTCTATTCGGCAAGGGCATGCGCAAAAAACAAAAGGAAACGCTTGCCCGGCAGAACCTGGAGCACCGGCTCCAGTACCAGTACAGCAGTCTTTTGGACCAGCAGGTCACTGAAACCCAGGTGCTGCATGAGCGATATACCTCGCCCGAGAGCGGTAAGCTGATCCGGTTGCTCCAGTCCAACTCCGACTCCATCCTCACCCGGCACAATTCAGTGAAGCTGTTTTTTTCAGGGCGGCATAAATTTGATGTCCTGATCGAGGACCTGGAGGCGGCACAGCACTATATCCATATGGAATATTTTATCTGGCGGCGGGATGAACTGACCCGAAAGATTGTCGAGATCCTTAAGAAGAAGGCGGCCCAGGGAGTCAAGGTCCGGATCCTGTATGACGAGATCGGCAACTTCCTGCCCCGGCGCTACAGAAGGAAACTGAGAAAGGCCGGTATTGAGATCCACCCCAATTACCATTTTCTATCCCTTTTCAGGATCCATATCCTCAACTATCGGAACCACCGGAAACTGGTGATCATTGACGGCCATATCGGATACCTGGGCGGCATGAACATGGGCCAGGAGTATATCAACGGCGGCAGGTATTTCCCGTTCTGGCGGGATACCCACGCACGGATCCAGGGAGAATCGGTAGCCGTTTTGCAGGAGGTGTTTGCCGTGGGCTGGTTCAACACCATTAAAGAGGATATCGAGAAGGCATCGCCCATTCCCGAGATCCCCAAAAGGGCCAACGGCACCCACATCCAGATCACGACCTCGGGCCCGGATTCGGAATGGGATTCCATCAAGCAGATCTATTTTCAGCTGATCTCCACCGCGGAAAAGCATATCTATATCATTTCCCCCTATTTTATCCCGGATGCCAGCATTGTCATGGCCCTGAAAACAGCCGCCCTCTCGGGTATCGATGTGAGGGTCCTGCTCACCGGTTATCTTGACAAACGGGTGCCCTACTGGGCCGCACTGACCTACCTCAAGGACCTGCTCAGTGCCGGGGTGCGGTTTTTTTACTACACCAAGGGGTTCATGCATGCCAAGACCCTGGTGGTGGATTCCCACACCTGCTCCATCGGGACCGCCAATATGGATATCCGTTCTTTTGCACTGAACTATGAGATCAATGCCCTGATCTATGACCAGGGCATTGCAAAAGAGGTGGAAGAGATGTTTTTCACCGATCTTCAAACCTCCCGGGAATTCACGTTAAAGGACTATGACAGTATCCGCAGGCTCAAACAGCTTCGCAACTCCCTGGCCCGCCTGTTTGCCCCGCTGCTTTAACCGGCGGCCAGGTTCCGGATCCATTTGCGTGAAAAAAAGCGCCGGATACCAAAAGCCAGTTTATAGATCTCCTCTGTGACCACCAGTGCCATGACCCAGTAAACCGGCAGGTGAAAATAGAACGCACCCATAAAGGCCATGGGAACCCCGATCATCCATACACCGGTCAGGTCCAGGAGAAATCCGAACCGGGTATCTCCACCGCCCCTGAGTACGCTGACAATGTTGGTGAAATTGGTGATCTTGACGCACAGGACCACCCCTGCCACAAACATCAGGTAGTAGGCATTCATATAGGCCTGATCCGAGATATTGTAAAACCCCAGTATGATATCCCTGAAAAGGATCATGGTGCCACCCGCAAAGATGGCAGCAGTAAACTGCACGCCCAGCAGATATTTACCGTATTGATAGGCCTGCTGATTTCTTTGGGCACCGATACTGTTGCCGACCATGATGGCTCCGGCATGAAACAGACCGAAAAAGGGGATCAGGACAAAGTTTTCCACGGACGCCACGATGTTCACCGCAGCAATGGACTGGGTACCGATCCTGGCATAGACCAGGTTATACAGGCTAACGCCGCTCACCCACAAGAGCTCATTTAAAAATACGGGCCAGCAGGTATTCACCACCTTTTTTACAAATATAAAATCAATATCCATCATCTCTTTGAACGTGGCGGCAATGGGGTATTGTTTGACATACACCATCCCGATCAGGACAAACCCTTCAAAAAACCGGGCAATGCAGGTGGCAATGGCAGCACCTTTGACACCCATGGCAGGCATGCCCAAGTGACCGAAGATCAATACCCAGTTGAGCCCGATATTCAGGAAGACCGATACGGCACTGGCATACATGGGAACTTTGACGATCCCCATGCTCCTCAGGTTGCTCATGAATGAAAACGCAGCCACGGTAACTGCAAAACTGATCCCTACAATCCTAAGGTAGCTGCTCCCAAGGCGCACCACTTCAGCATCTTTGGAAAACAGGCCCATGATCAGATCCGGGACGGCCACGGCGGCAAATGTGAAGAACGTACAGAAAAACAGCCCGAACCCAAGGCCGATGCCCAATAGTTTTTTGAGCTGGGCAAAATCCTTTTTACCCCAGTATTGTGAGGTAAAGATAGACACCCCGCTGTGGATGCCGAACTGGACGATGATGAATATGAACACAAACTGGTTGGCAATCCCCACGGCGGCAATGGCAGTCTCACTCAGCTGTCCGATCATCAGGGTATCGATCAGGGCCATGGCTGAATGCAGAAAATTCTGGATGGCAATGGGCAATGCCAGTTTGAACAACTGGCTGATAAATCTGTTGCGATTGCCAGATACCGATGCTGGATTCATATCACTGTTGTCTGAACTCATCTGTTTTCTCCAAAAAAAAAGCCCGCTTCGTTTAAGAAGCGGGCTTTTTAATAATTATTTTTTATTGAATCAATTACAAAAAGACGCTCCTATCCCAATGAAATTCATGTCTCCCGGTTCGAGCAAGGAGAAGGGCTTGAATTGAGCCGGTATAGGTGTGGTTCTGAGTCATCATTTTTATTATTTTATGTCTTTTTGTTATTTTATTTTTCAATTCAGGGGGTTAATAAACCATTTCTTTTCATATGTCAACAGACGATTACTCCGGCAGGACAATATTCAGGAATATAGCAGTCAATCCGCCCGTTGTAATGGCCGAGCCAAAAATCTGCCGCGCAAATTCAGGGAAGTGACCAAGGATTTCAGGTCTGAAGGTGACCCCCAGCCCCAGCCCGAATGAGATCGCCATGATCAGGATGCCCCTGCGGTCAATGGCACTGCCGGCAATAATCCGTATCCCTGCAGCCGCCACGGTACCGAACATGATGATGGTGGCGCCGCCGAGAACCGAATTGGGGATAATGGAAAACAGTCCCCCCACAATGGGAAACAGGCCGAACAGGGCAAGCAGGCCTGCGATCCAGTATCCGACATAGCGGCTGGCCACACCGGTCATCTGAATGACACCGTTGTTCTGGCTGAAGGTGGTATTGGGAAAGGAATTGAATACGGCAGCTATGGCAGAGTTGACCCCATCCCCGAATACCCCGCCGGATATCCGTTGCATGTACAGGTCCCCCTCTATAGGTTCACCCGAAACCATGGAGGTGGCGGTCAAATCACCGATGGATTCCACTGTGGTGATCAGGTAGAGCAGGGCCATGGGGATGACGTGTCCCCAGCTGATGTGAAACCCGAATTTAAAGGGGATGGGCGCGGCAAACAAACCCAGGGAACTGATTTTGCCGAACTGGACCATGCCCATGAAAGCGGCGGCCACATACCCGACAAGAAGTCCGATAACGATAGATCCCATCCGCAGCCACTGGTTGTTGCTGCGGTTTAAAATAATTATCGTAATCAGCACCAGGGCGGCCAGGCCGATGCTTTTGGGATTGGCAAACAGGTCCGGTTTATTGGTCAGCAGCCACTGACCACCGCCGATATCGGTGATACCGACGCGGATCAGGGACAGGCCGATCAGGGTGACCACGATGCCGCTGACCAGGGGGGTGATGATCTTTTTGAGAAAAGGAATAAAGCGGCTGAATATCATTTCCACGGGTGAGCAGATCAGGGCCACACCGAATATGGTCCCAAGGGCCTGTTCGGGCGTGCCGCCGGCCGCCTTGACCGATATGCCGATACCAATGCACAGGCTTAAAAATGTAAAACTGGTACCCTGAATACTCAACAGCCCGGATCCGATGGGACCGAAGCGCCTGACCTGGATAAAGGTGGCCACCCCGGAAACAAACAGGGCCATACTGATAATAAACGCTTTCAGTTCCGGCGTGAGCTGGAGTGCCCCGCCAATGATCAGGGGCGGGGTGATGATCCCGATAAAGATGGCCAGCATGTGCTGGAGGGCTGCCAGAAATGCCTGGGTTGCCGGTGGTTTGTCATTCAGCAAAAAGATCATGTCTGATGGTGGTCTCATGTTCGGTGTGTCGTTACTCATATTCAGTATCTCCTCGAAAAGGGGTTAAATCGCCTCAGTTTAACAGTAAAAACGTGGACGGCACATACAGCTTCCGGTCTGTCAGGATCAGAAGTGTTGATGTGTAGGGATCAAGGGTCAGGGAACCGGCCACCCGGTTTTGATCGAGGTCCTGGTACACCGCATGACCCAGGGGGATGGTTTTTTTACCCTGGGTGGTATTCCAGAAAACACGGGACAGGGGCGGGTCGCCAGGGTTCAGTGAAAACCAGTTGGTAGCGGAGTGGGGATCATGGCCGGAAAGGGTCTGCCAATTCGTAAAGGTGGTACGGTCCCATTTCTGATAGGTGATATGATCATCCACATAGGGATGAAAGATCCGGTTATGGTCGCACACCGCAAACCGGGCAGGGGTATCCATGCCCAGGGTCCAGGCTTTTTCATTCAGGGCATACACCGTGTTGCCGGTCACCTCGGAAACCAGGGCAGGCGTCCCATAGGCAGACAGGGAGGATGAATAGGCATCCCCGTTATTTCCGCAATTGTAGACCAGGTTATCCGTTGCGGTTCCGGTGGACCGGCCGAAATAGATCCCGGTGATGGTGGTATTCACGACAGTATTGCCTATGACATCCACGTCCCGCGAATAGTGGTCGACATAGATCCCCATGCCGAACCGTGATCGGTATTCGGCAATGGTGCCGTCGGTGTTGCCCGGGATATCATGAATAATGTTGTCCTGGATGGTGATGGTGTGAACCGGTGTAGCGGCAAGGCTGCTTTGACCAAAGGTCCGTATGGCACCGCAGTCTCCTTTGGTAAAACAGGCCCTGGTAAAGAGATTGTTTTTAACCGTATTACGGGCACCAAAGATGTCCATGCCGTTGTACCCGGTTTTTTCGATGATATTGTACTGGAACAGGTTGTTGAAACCGGCCTGGTCCGGGTCCCAGCTCCGAATCCTTATACCGTCACCGTTTTCGGTGCAGGAATTACCTGAAAATCCACAGCCAAGACCGGATTTTCCCAGGTTGTTGATGAGCCCGATGTTCTTGACCGTATTGCCGATGTATTGGGAATCCCGTGTAAAGGTGTCGATACCAAAGTGATTGGCCCCGTCCACTGTATTATCCAGCACATTGAAATCAAAACCGCCCCGGTGTCCCTCCTCCCCCTGTTCGGCACTCCATATATAGGAGATCAGCCGCATGCCTGTGGAATCCATATCCCGGATCAGCATGTTTTGTATGGTGATATGACCGTGGGCACGGCCCCGCATGGAACCCGTTGAGGTGAGACCGTGGGAAAACCCGTTTTTCAGTTCAAAGTTGTCAATGGTCACATGGTCGAGAAAGGGCGGTCCTAAGATGATGCACCCCTTGTTGTTGGGACTTTCAGAGGTGATGACCGATCCTTCGATCCCAAGGGGAGGCCCGCTGCTTGAAAAGAGATATATTTTTTTCGCTGTCTCGTCATAAAACCATTCCCCGTCCAGGTCCAGGGTGTTGAGGTGGTGATTGACAAAATATCCCCACCCCGCACACGTGCCGCTGAAACAGGTGGTGGTTTCACTGAAGTTTAACGTGCCGCCGGATGATGATGAAACAATCCGGTTAATAATCAGCCACCGCATCGACTTGATATGCACCGCAGCACCCTGCCAGTCTCCTGCAGGCAGTTGATGATCCACAATGGATGTGGCAGAGGGGTATCCATCGATCGTAGAATATCCGTTGTCCATGGCTCCCGGGTTGGGCCAGCGCCCGAGCATCAGGCGGATGCCGTTTCTGAAAAGCTGGTTGATGCCGAGAATCTGGCCAGTATCGGTTTTTGAAAAATGAACCTGGTTGGCCGGGCGTGACAGATCCGCCACATAGATATTGCCGGAATGGCTGGTCCATCCGGTAATGGGGGCTGAGCCCGATATGACCGGTTTGTCTGCGCAACCCGGGGGATAGGATCCAAAGGTGATAGGGGCTGACGCCGTGCCCGAGTGCCGGATGACCAGTGCTTCATTTTTCCAGGTGTCACCGCACTTGAACAAAATCCGGTCACCGGCAGCAAATGTCATGGAGTTGACCTTTTCAATGGTCCGGAATGCGGTATTCTGGTTCTGCCCGGTATTGGCATCATTGCCTTGGGAGCTTGAAACATAATAATCCACTGCCAGTGCATGGGTGGCCAACATGAATAATATGGTCAGGGTCAAGAGGTGTTTCATCATACAGAAACCTACCTCTTGCATGGGGTAAAATCAAACACTCTTTTTATGTTTTTTTGCCTTTGGAAAGACCGGATTATGTATTACATTATAGGCAACATTGATTCACCCTGATTAAGGAGATCCTATGAGAATCGCCCTGCTTATCATTCTGTCCGTTGCCATAGCCGGTGTTGCCGTCTTCGAAGTGCTGGGGAGAAAAAGTGGGGCAGGGGAGCCCCCTGGATTGTCTGACGGCAGGCTTAAAGCATGCGGTCAGCGACCCAATTGTGTCTGCAGTGAATACCCCGGAGATCCTGCGCATTATACCGAGCCGATCCCCACCGGAAACAGAGCCAAACAGGAGGTCATGAGATCGGTCAGGACTGTGATCAAGGAGATGGGGGGCACCATTGAAGGGGAGACAGAGGATTACCTTGCCGTAATATTCAAATCCAGGCTGTTCAGGTTTGTGGATGATTTTGAAGTCAGGCTGGATCGCGGCAACCGGCTGCTTCACTTGAGATCCTCCTCCAGGGTGGGACACAGTGACATGGGGGCCAACCAAAAACGAATTGAACGGTTCAAAGAGATCTGGATAGCACGCCATAGCGGTTCGTGACCTGTCAGGTTGTCATAGGGGTTGCTGTTCGAGGGGGACTATCTTCACAAATAAATCTATCCACATTATCATCGTTTCTGTCGTGACCCTGGTTATGCTTGGCGGTCTGTTCTCTCCATCCAGGGGGGAGGCCCCAGGTTCTGTTGAATCGGGTTCAGTTGAAATTGACGGGACAGTTTTTAAAACCAGGATAACACCGTCAGGTGTGCCGCTTGAGCTGAAAGGAACGGCGGTTCTGACCTATCTCATGTTTATCAAGGCATATGCGGGGGCCTTGTACCTCCCGGATGAAGTTGAGGGAAAACATGCATTGACGGATGTACCCCGCTGCCTGACGCTGGAATACCGGGTGGCCATCAAAGCAGAAGATTTTGCAACGGCCACATCAGAAAGCATTCTCAAATCAGAAGGATCCGAAGCATACCGTGTTCTTGAGCCGGACATCAACCGGTTGAACCGGCTCTACCGGGATGTCAGGCCGGGGGACCGGTATGCGTTAACTTACATGCCGGACAACGGAACGGAACTGTCCTTGAACGGGCAGCCCCTGGGTAAAATAACCGGAAGGGATTTCAGCCGGGCCGTGTTTTCAATCTGGTTGGGTCCTACCCCTATTGATAAACGCTTTCGCGACCAACTCACAGGCGGCAAACCATGATGACTTCCCAGGTACCCTGGCGCATACGGATATACTACGCACTGCCGGCGTTCTCCCTGGCGGTCATCGGCATACCGGTCTATGTATATCTGCCCAAATTCTATACCGATACCATTGGTATCGACATCACCACGGCAGGGATTTTACTGCTGCTGGTCAGGGTATTTGATGCCGTCACCGATCCTTTGATCGGATACGTGTCGGATAACACCCGGACACGATGGGGAAGGCGGCATCCGTTTATCGGTCTCGGGGCAATCGGGCTGGCCGCTGCGATCCTGATGCTGTTTATCCCTCCTCAAGTGCCCGGAAGCGAACAGGTATTTCGGTTCGGGTTCTGGCTGTTCGCCCTGTTTTTTTTCTGGACCCTGATCACCATTCCCTATGAATCTCTCGGACCTGAACTCACCACGGACTATCATGAACGCACCACCCTGTTCAGCCTGCGGGACGGCGGATTGATCCTGGGAACACTCGTTGCGGCCGCATCTCCGGACATCGCCGGGTTTTTCCTTGAGCAGGCAGGGAGTGATGATCTTGAACGCAGCCGGTTTGCGGCCATCGCCGCGGTGTATGCCCCTATGATCCTGATCACGGTAATACTGTGTATACGCAACGTGCCTGAGAAAAGAACAGAAGACCATATCGGTTCACCCCGCAGGGGGGTCCGGTGGCGGGATGATTTCAAAACCATCATTCAAAACCGGCCCTTTTTGATCCTCATAGCGGCATACACGATCAGTGCCATCGGCAGCAACCTGCCGGCAACGCTCATCTTGTATTATGTCCAGTATGTCCTGGAATCCCAACGCGCAGGCCTCTTTCTGTTTGCCTATTTTCTGACCGGCATCCTGTGCCTGCCTCTTTGGATAGGGATATCCAGGCGTACAGGGAAGAAAAGAGCCTGGATACTTTCCATGCTCGTGAATACAGGGGCTTTTTTTGGGGTGTTTTTTCTCGGGCCAGGGGACAGCAGCCTTTACGCCGTCCTGGTGGTGATTTCCGGTATAGGGTTCGGGGCCGGCCTGGCACTGCCTTCCTCCATACAGGCGGATGTGATCGATTATGATGAATGGGTGACCCATCAGCGCAGGGAAGGCCGGTTTATCGGGCTGTGGTCCATTGCAAAAAAACTGGCTGCCGCACTGGGTGTCGGTGTGGGGCTTTCAATGCTGGGTGCGGCCGGGTATGTTCCCAACCAGGAACAGACAGAGGCGGTGACCTTTATGCTTCGTACCCTCTATGCCCTGGTTCCCTGCATCTGCAATGCCTTGTCCATCTTGATTATTGTGTTTTATCCCATTGACAGTAAGTTGCATGAACAGATTCGACAAGAGATCGATGCGCGCTGAGGTTAAAAATGTTTCATAAAAAATGATTGAAAAATTTGCAATGGCGCGTTTTAATACATCCATCTGCAGTTAATCCTTTTGGCAAAAAGGAGCGCAGCCCATGCCATTGAAAGAGAAAAAGGATCTCAACATTGCTGTCGTTGGCGCAGGCGTTTCCGGCATCACTACGGCCTATATCCTGGACCGGCGTCACCGGGTAACCCTGTTTGAAAAGAACGATTATTTTGGCGGACACACGCACACCATCGTCCTTAAGGAGGGCCCGGACCCCGGCATTGCCGTGGATACCGGATTCATCGTACTGAACCAGAGGACATACCCCCATTTTTTAGCCCTGCTGGCCCAGCTCGGGGCTGAGGTGCGGCCCACGGATATGTCGTTTGGTTATTATTGTGAGAGAACCGGGTTATGCTATGCCAGCAGCAGCCTGGACAGCGTGTTTGCCCAGCGGAAAAACCTGTTCCGGTTTAAATACTGGCGGTTCCTGTTTGAGCTGGCCACCTACCTGAAGGATTTGAGAAGGGATTATCAGGAGGGCCGGCTGGAAGATGTCACCCTGTCCGAGTACATCCGGCAAAAGGGTCTTCACCAGGAGGTGAAAGAGCAGTTTATCATTCCCATGGCGGCCGCGATCTGGTCTGCGTCAGATCTGCAGATGGGGGAGTTTCCGGTTAAGACCTTTGCCCGGTTTTATGAAAATCACGGGCTTCTGTCACTGACCGGCCACCCGCCCTGGTATACGGTCAAGGGTGGAAGCCACACCTATGTGAACCGGTTCCTGGAGAAATTCAGCGGAAGGGCAGTTAAGAATGCCCGGATATCCGGCATACGCCGTGAGGAAGACCGGGTGGAGGTCCGTTTTTCTGATCAGGCCCCCCAATCCTTTGACGCGGTGATCCTTGCCTGCCATGCCGATGAAGCCCTTGAGCTGCTGGAAGATCCCAGTGAGCAGGAAAAACGGCTGCTGGGCGCCTGGACCTATTCAAACAATAAGGTATACCTGCACACGGACAGCGCTGTCATGCCGCCCTCAAAACGGGCCTGGGCCAGTTGGAACTACATCAGAAGAATGGATTCCGCGGGCGGCTCGCCCGTCACGGTCACTTATGATATGAACCGGCTGCAGGGCCTTGAAACCTCAACCCCCTATTTTGTGACCCTGAATCCGGCACACCCTATCTCAAAGGGTCATGTCATTAAAGAGCTCAACTACACCCACCCGGAATACTCCTTTGAAACATTGGGTACCCAAAAGGAACTGCCCTCATTGAACGGATACAGGAATACCTTTTTCTGCGGCAGTTATTTTAGTTACGGGTTTCATGAAGACGGTGTCAAATCCGCCCTGGCCGTGGGCAGTCACTTCGGGGTGGGCTTGTGAATTCCAGGATATATGTCGGAACAATTACCCACGAGCGGTTCCGGCCCGTATCCCACCGCCTGTCCTACCCGTTGTATTTTTATGGGCTGGACCTGGATGAACTGCCGCATATTGGCAGGAAATTTCCGTTGTTCGGTTATAATAAAAAAAACATCAGTGCGATCCATGATCGCGATTACCTTACCCCGGGACAGGAGGCGATTCATACCAAGCTGGAAAGGCTGATGCCGGCCATGGGCAACCGGCCTGCCATATCCTTTGTGACCACCATTACCGGCGCACGGTATCTGAATTATGTTTTCAACCCGGTAAGCTTTCACTACTGCTTTGATGGTGACCGGTCACTGATCGGTATTGTGGCCGAAGTGAATAATACATTTGGCGAACGGCATCATTATCTGCTTACCGATCCCCTGCCGTGCGAGGGGAATTGGCTGGCCTGCTATAAAGCGCCCAAAGCGTTTCATGTATCGCCCTTCAACCGGGTTGAGGGAACCTATCTGTTTTATTTTTCACATCCTGGCCCGGCCATTCATGTCCGTATCGTCCTGGTTTGTGACGAAAAAGTACAGATGTCGGCTGAACTCAAGGGGACGGGCAGTCCCATGACGCCGGCCGCACATCTGAAAACCATACTGAAATATCCCCTGGTGCCCCACATGAACATTCCGAGAATTTACGCGCAGGCATTCAAGCTGTTTTTCAAGAGAAAACTGACCTACCATGACAAACCGGAACCCAGCAGTCGCATGACCATTGGCCGGCAAGAACCTACCATTGCGGAATCGATATGCCGGCGGCTGGTGATATCGGCGTTCCGGAAAATAGTGACCGGCCGGCTGATCATTGAAGAACCGTCCGGTACAAAGATCCTGTGCGGTCCGGGCGCAGGGGGTCCGATTGCCGGCATCCGGATCATATCACCGGCCTTTTTCACCCGCGTGGTACTTGATGGAGAGATCGGTTTTGGGGAAGCCTTTACAGACGGCTTGTGGGATACCCCGGACCTGGTTAATCTGACCCGGTTGCTGATCCTGAACCGGGACTGTTTCTCTGACGGAAACATGGTGACATCGTTTTTGACCCGTATCAGGGAAAAAATCGCCCATGAAAAGCGCAAGAATACCGTAGAAAATGCACGGAAAAATATTTCAGATCATTATGATCTGAGTAACGCGTTTTATGAACTGTTCCTGGACCGCCGGATGATCTATTCCTGTGGAATTTTCAACTCTCCGGAAAATACCCTGGAAACCGCACAGGAAAACAAGATGCGCCGTATGCTGGATAAGGCCGGGGTCGGCGCCGGTCATCACCTGCTGGAGATCGGTTGCGGCTGGGGCGGGTTTGCTGTGTTTGCCGTCAAAGAGACCGGATGCCGGGTTACCGGCATCACCATATCCAGGGCCCAGTATGAGCGGGCATGCCAACGGGTGAAAGATGAGGGTCTGGAAGACCGGATCACGATTCTACTCAAGGATTACCGTCATATCCAGGGGCAGTTTGACCGGATCATCTCCATTGAAATGATCGAAGCGGTAGGGCCTCAATTTCTGGGGACGTTCTTTAGGCGATGCCGGGAATTATTGACACCGAACGGTGTGATGGTGTTTCAAACCATTACGATTGCTGACGACCGGTATGACCGCTACCTCAGGGAGCGGGACTGGATCCAGAAGCACATTTTTCCAGGCGGACATCTGCCCTGCCTGAAATCCCTGGATGATGCCATTCTGGGCCACACCGATTTTGAGATTACCGGCACCGAACATATCGGGCAGCACTATGCCACCACGCTTGAGGCCTGGCGCGATCGATTTCTCCAGGCCCTGCCTGCGGTTCGCTCCATGGGGTTTACGCCTGGCTTTATCCGAAAATGGATCTATTACCTGAGTGTGTGTGAGGCCGGGTTTGATACCGGTGCCATTGATGATATCCAGATGGTCCTTACCCCGAAATAAGATAGGGTGCGGCATATTCATGAAGTTTTTCCCAGAGCAGCATCCGTTCTTGATCGGAATGGCCGGTACCCGGGAAAACAACTGTCTCACGCGGGCGACGGTCCAGCCAGAAGAGACCGGTACCGACACGGGACCTGTTTACAGAAGCCAGCCATACCATGGTATCTGCGCCCTGCTCTGGCGACCGCAGAACAGACCGGGTAAGAGAGTGAAAACCGGGCAAAGCGGTTCTGATACCCGGCGTATCCACCCAGCCCGGGTGCATGGCGTGTACGCTTATATTAAGGTGTGCAAGCTGCTCTGCCCATGTCCGGGTGAGCAGCACCAATCCCCGTTTGGCCCGGGCATAGGCTTTGGCGCCCTCGTAGGGTTTGAAATGGTTTTCCAGATCGTCCAAATCAATGCCTTGTGTATACATGCCGCCTGACGAGACATTGATGATTCGTCCTTCATGGGATCGGGACAGTGCGCTGACCAGGTTCCGGGTCAGGATAAATATCCCGAGAAGATCAGTGGCAAACGTTCTCTCAATTCCCTCGGATGTTTCCGTTCTTTCATTGAACAGCGCACCCGCATTGTTGATCAGGACATCAATGGTTCTCTTTTGTTCCATCAAAGCCCGGCTGACCCGATGGACATCCTGCATGATACTCAGATCAGCGATCATGAAATCCACCCGGGGATTACCGGTTTGAGCGATGATCTCCTTGACCGTTGACCTGGCTTTGTCAGGATTCCTGGCAATGATGGTCAGTCTGGCCTGGTTCTGTGCCAGTGCAAACGCGGCCGCCTTTCCAATCCCTGACGTTCCGCCGGTCAGGACCACCTGTCGGCCGAACAGACTGTGGGTGTCATCCTGCCAAAAACGACCGGCCATGGCAAACCCCTGGCGGGTAAAGCCGAACAATCCGGGAAGAATGGTATGATCCGCAATAAAATGAAATACCCCGGATCCTGACTTGAACAGGGAAAGGCGGTAAAGGTCTTTGGGGAAATTGTCAAGCACCCGCTTTAATCCCTGGACCGATTTTCTACCGACCCGCCTCAGCCAGGGGGCAAGCAGCCATTCCACATGTTTTGCCGGCCCTGAAAACTCGATGTCGGCCTGGTAATCAATGCAGGTCCCGTTCCCGGATTTTTCAAAAGTGATGGTGTCGAGCGCTGAAAAGGTATCTCCGGTTCCCTTGAGCACGACCCTGGAATGCGGTTGAAATTCAATCACCTCGTATCTCATCCGGGGACGGAACGGCCCGCTGTTCAATATCAGGTCATATCCGTTTTCCGTTTTTACAGAGCTGTGAACCCCGGGGTCCCATTGTTCAATATTGGTAAAGTCAGCCGTATAGTCAAATACCTTCTCGACGGGTTGGCGAACTTCGATCGATTCTTTTAAAGTAATCATATCATCACCTTAGTCCTTGGACTCAAAATAAATAGAGGGAGTATCGGGTGTATGAACACAATATTGGCACGATTCACAAGACTGCAATAAAAATATTTCCAATGGATGATACCCGCGCAGACATTTGGAAAAATCACGCCACTTTTGATATAGATAGTTATATCACCCACTCCCGGTTTGATTTGTGTACATGTGCAGTACAAAATATGGAGCAAACAAAACAAAGAATTTGCTTGATTTGATCGATTGAGTC
Organism: Desulfobacteraceae bacterium; assembly: GCA_004796375.1. GTDB lineage: Bacteria > Desulfobacterota > Desulfobacteria > Desulfobacterales > Desulfobacteraceae > MADRE2. The sequence goes on along the minus strand of QZLA01000109.1, from coordinate 14,609 downwards.
GAATACAAAATATAGATATCATGGCAGATATTCTAATTATTGACGACGAGGATTTTATCAGGGAAGTCATCTCTGCAAGGGTTGAGGAGATGGATCACCGGGCGTTTCTAAGCGGTACTTTGAAACAAGGCCTTGAACTGCTCAGCCAGCAGACATTTGATTTAATCTTTCTTGATGTCAATCTTCCTGACGGCAATGGACTCGAAGCCTTGTCCATTATCCGGCAGATGCCCCAGCCGCCTATCGTCATCATCATCACGGCTTTCGGCAGCACTAAAGGTGCAAAACTTGCCATTAACAATGGTGCCTGGGATTATATCGAAAAGCCTTTCTACAAGGATAAGCTGATACTCCAGATTAAGCGGGCACTTGACTACAGAAAAGAAAAACAGAAACAGGAAAGGAAGCTGATCCTTTCCACACAGGGAATAGTTGGAAAAAGCGCTGCACTCATGAAATGCCTGGATCAGGTTGCCTACAGTGCATCAACTTCGGTAAATGTCCTTATTCAGGGTGAAAGTGGAACCGGAAAGGAACTCCTGGCCCGTATGATCCATGATAATTCTTCTTCAAACACAGGAGAATATGTGGTGGTAGACTGCGCTTCCCTGCCGGAAACCCTGATTGAGAGCATGCTGTTCGGACATAAAAAAGGTGCCTTCACCAGTGCAGATAAATCCTCCGAAGGATTAATCTCGATGGCCCACAGCGGTACGCTGTTTTTGGATGAGATCGGAGAACTGCCGCTATCTGCCCAGAAGGCTTTTTTGAGGGTTTTGCAGGAAAAAAAATACAGGCCTGTGGGAAGTGCAAAAGAACTGTCAAGCCGTTTTCGTCTGATATCCGCCACGAATCGAGATCTTCAAAAAATGGTCCATGAAGGTACATTCAGGGCAGATCTTTATCACAGGCTCCAGACGTTTGTGATTGAGGTCCCCGCGCTGCGGTTCCGGGAAGGCGACGTCAAGGCACTGTCCCTGCATTATGTGGATAAACTGTGTAAAGAACATCAACTGCCGGCCAAAGCATTGCTGCCGGAAACCATTACCATGCTGGCGAATTACGACTGGCCGGGTAATGTCAGGGAACTGGTCAATGTTATTGAGCGGGTCATCCTGACAGACCCTGATCTTGAATTGATTTATCCCATGCAGTTACCTGAAACGATCCGTATCTCTCATCTGGAAAAAGGGTTTGATCTCAAATCGGTCAATACACACAGTCCTGCCAAGGCATCTCACCTTGATCCCGGCTCACCGCCGCCTGTGTTTAAAGATTACCGGGACAATGCAATAAATGAAATAGAATATGAGTACTTTAAGGTGCTTCTCGCAAGCTGTGACTGGGATCTTGACATGGCTGCCGGGCAATCCGGCCTGAGCAAAAACAGGATCTACCACTATATCCGCAAGTTTCAGTTAAAATCCTCATAGCTTTTTTGCATGACGAAAATTTTTGTGTTGCGAAACAAAAATATGGACCCAATGTCTGAGGTGCAAAAACGCCCATTCTCAATGAAATGATTTCATAAGTATTTGATATTATATAGATATTTTTCTTTTCGCCGTCAGTGGCACACTTCTTGTTATCTTAGATCGCCAACAAGTTAATCCATCATCAGGATTCATCAGACCAAATATTAAAATATATTTAAAGGAGATTTAAGCAATGATGAAAGTATGGAGAGATCTTAAGGTATCTTACAAAATCGGGATTGGAATCGGAAGTATTGTTCTGATTCTCGGTATCATCAGCTACCTTAGCTATTCAAACATCGGCGGCATTGTCCGGAATGCAGGAGAAGTGATTGGCGGAAATAAACTGGATGCATTGATCGCTCAAAAAGAGGTGGATCATTTAAACTGGGTGAATCAGGTAAATGCCGTACTGACCGATGATACAGTAACAGAACTGAATGTCCAGATGGACGACCATCAATGTGAATTCGGCAAATGGTTATACGGTGATGGCCGAAAAGGGGCAGAACAGCTGGTACCGGATCTTGCGCCCCTGTTGAAAGCGATTGAGGAGCCGCACCGGAAGCTCCATGAATCGGCTGCCGCCATTAAAGAGAATTTCAGGCAGGCAGACACTACCCTGCCGACCCTTCTTCTTGAACGCGAGATTGATCACCTGAACTGGGCATCCAGCATCAGGGATTCTCTTCTGAAAAATGAACCCCTCTCTGTGGAGACCGATTATAGGCAGTGTGCGTTAGGCAAGTGGATTGAGTCTGAGGAGGCGAAAACGATTGTTTCATTTGGAAGTGATGAATTCAAAAAGGCGTGGGATGATCTTCTGGTGAATCATGAAAAACTGCATGCATCTGCCTTGGATATCACGGCTGCCATGGCAGAGTCAAATGATGCAGCCAAAGCCGTATTTGAATCAAAAACCCTCCCGATACTGGCATCCACTTTAACGGCCATCAGGACCTTGAAAGAAGAAGCGGTAAGCGCGCTGGACGGGATGCACAAGGCCACGGCCATCTATGCGGAAACTACGATTCCGGCACTAAAAGAAACCCAGGCGATCCTGGGAGATATCCGCAAGACAGCCAGAGAAAATATCATGACCGATCAACAGATGCTGAAAATGGCAGGCAGTGCCAAAGCTCAGGGCACGGTTGCAAGCATGGTGGCCATTGGTATCGGGATCCTGTTGACAATGCTCATTGCAAAAAGTATCAGTGCGCCCATCATTAGGGGGGTTAATTTTGCAAAAACAATAGCCTCCGGCGATCTGACCCAGAAGCTGGATGTCAATCAAAAGGACGAGGTCGGTGTGCTCGCAGGTTCACTCAACCAGATGTCAGAGAACCTGAACCATATGTTCACCGATATTGTTCAAGGTACCCAGACCCTGACATCATCCTCTACCGAGTTGTCCGCTATCTCTGACCAGATGGCTTCCAATTCAGAGCAAACCGCTGCAAAATCAAACGATGTATCTGCTGCTGCCGAACAGATGAGCAGCAGCATGACCAGCGTGGCAGCCGCCACAGAACAAACCACAACGAATATCCAGATGATTGTCAGTGCGGCAGAAGAGATGACGGCCACGATCCAGGAAGTTGCCGAAAATACGGCAAACGGGAGTGAGACCACAAACATGGCCGTGTCAAAAGCCCGTGATGTTTCAAAAAAAGTCGAGGAATTGAAGCAGGCGGCGGGCGAAATCCACAAGGTGACGGACACTATTTCCGATATCTCCGAACAGACCAACCTGCTGGCATTGAATGCAACCATTGAGGCGGCCAGAGCAGGAGAGGCCGGAAAAGGGTTTTCAGTGGTTGCAGGCGAGATCAAGGCACTTGCGCAGCAGACAGCAGAAGCAACCAACGAGATCAGTTCAAGAATTTCAGGGGTTCAGGACACCACGATTGAATCGGTGAACGCCATTGAAGATATTGTGAATATCATCAATGAAATCAACACGATCGTTGCGTCCATTGCTACGGCTATCGAAGAGCAGAGCGCCACGACCCAGGAGATTTCCAATAATGTAAGCCAGGCGGCTCTAGGATTGTCTGAAGTCAACGAGAATGTCAATCAGACATCGGCAGTAGCCAGCGAAGTGACGCGGGATATTTCAGAAGTCAGCCATTCAACCGGGGAAATGAGTGCCGGCAGTTCACAGGTAATGACCAGTGCAGGCGATTTATCCCACCTTGCTGAAAACTTGACCCAAATGGTCAGCCGTTTCAGGTTGAACTGAATATCTTTACCCTCTACCGGCTGGAAGACCGCCGGTAGAGGGATGGACCCAAAAGGATGAAGGAAATGAATATGAACACTGTCAGAACGGCACCCGATAAAGACACCGGGTTTATCCGGGTCAATCTCAATCTTCTGGACTCGCTGATGGGGCTTGCAGGAGAACTGGTGTTATGCCGGAACCAGTTGATGCAGGGAATCAGGTCTGCCAATTCCAGAATGGCTGAACTGTCAAGCCAGCGAATTGATTTGATCACATCAGAGATCCAGGAAGCGATCATGAAAACACGGATGCAGTCATTGGATTCAGTAATCAGCAGGTTCAGCAGGGTCGTCAGGGATCTAGCCATGGAACAGGACAAATCCATTGATTTTGTAATCGAAAACCAGAACGTGGAGATTGAGAAAACCATCCTGGAGGCCATCAGTACTCCCCTTCACCAATTGGTTTCCCGGGCGGTAAGGGTGAATATTGAACCGCCTGATGAGCGAGCGGCCTATGGAAAACAGCGTACCGGAACCGTTACACTGAAAGCATTCAGTGATACCGGGCAGGTAAATATTATCATTTCAGATGATGGGTATGGCGACGAGCTTGATCGATTGGATGATCATATTGTCTCTGCCGTTGAACATCTTGGGGGTATCACCCAAATGGAATCAGAACCCGGTAAGGGAACAATCGTTCAGATCCGGCTGCCGTTGACCCTTGCCATTATCCCCAGCCAGATCATTGGTGCCGGTTCTGAAAGATATGCCATTCCGCAGGCCAATCTGAAAGAGTTGATCCGGATTCCATTGGCAGATGCAAAAGAACGAATTGAGCGGGTGGGTGATACGGCGGTTATTCGATTAAGAGGTGAACTGCTGCCGTTGTTGAACCTGTCAGATCTGCTTGGCATTCAGGCAGCCTGTGAGGACAGAGACACAGGAAAGATGTTGCCGGACCGGCGGCAAAACATAGCTGACCGCCGCTCTAGGCAGTTTGATATGGTGGCGGGAAAGCTGGAGGAACGAAAAACAAAACCCGGTAAGTGCGTGCGAAAAAGAACAGGTAATGATCGACGCCAATCTTCCGGCAAAGCGATTCACGTTGCTGTTGTTTCTGCCGGTACTTACCGGTATGGTCTGGTGGTTAACCAGTTTTATGATTCAGAAGAAATTGTCGTCAAGCCTGTTGGAAGGCATGTAGAACAATGCCGGGCATTTTCAGGTGCAACCATCATGGGGGACGGCAGTGTTGCCCTCATATTAAACATTTTAAACCTTGCGCAAATGGGAGAGCTGTCTTCAGCCAGGTATGTTGAATCAACGCCCGCAGATGCTGACAGATCTGGGGACGCACTTGAACAAGTGATCACATTCAGAAATCATGAGACCGAATACTTCATCGCTCCACTGGAACCGGTGGAACGGATTGAACGGATAGACACATCAGCTATTGAAATCATCGGTGACCGCCGGGTGATTCAATACAGAGGCGGTGCACTGCCGCTTTACGACATCTCCCAGTTCATCGATCTCCAACCACTTCCGCTCAGGGATGTTCAGGATGTGATTGTTTTCAGCTTGAACGGTAAAGAAATCGGATTAATGGCCACGCCACCGTTTGATACCGTGGAAACGGTATTGGATATAGACACACGAACTTTTACTTCTTCATCAGTGAAGGGCAGCATGATTATCCAAGGACATACCGCATTGTTCCTGGATATTGAAAAAATGATTGAAAAAAATATATAGGTGAGTCCATATGCAACGAACTGCCGCTATTGAGCCATTATCAACACCTGGTGATTTGTTTAGGTCTGTACTGGATGCCCTGCCGCACCATATTGCAGTGATGAATGATGTTTCAGAAATTATTTATGTCAACCGGGCATGGCGTAATTTTGCAGATGAAAACGATCTTCAAACCGAAAATTACGGCCTGGGGCATCGATACTTGACGGTTGTCGAGCAGGCAGTCGGTGCCTGCAGCGAAGGTGCACATGAGGTTGCCCAGCGGTTTGCCGAGCTTCTTTGCGGCAGGATTGAAGAGTTTTCCATTGAATATCCATGTCATTCCCCTACCCAGAAAAGGTGGTTTAAAGTCATATTCAACACAGTGATGATGGGAAACCGGAGGTATGCGGTTGCTTCCCATGAGAATGTGACTGAATTGTGGAACATAAACCAGGACCTGATCCAGAAGGATAATGAGCTGGCCGGGATGCTGGCATCCATACCCGATCCGATCTGCATACTGGACAAATCAATGAGCATTGTCTGGGCCAATGAACATGCCAGGAACCTGTTTGGAAACGATATCGAATTCAAAAAATGTATCAATGCATACGGTGGGGCTTCGGAGAATTGCAAGTCCTGTATTGTTCAGGAGACGTTTGCAGACGGAAAGCCCCGCGTCAGTAATTATTTGCATAAGGATCTTCATGCTCAGAACCGGATTTTCCAGTGCCGGACCAGTATTGCGGGTTATGACGAAAATGGTCTGCCATCCAGGGTTATGGAAATCATGCAGGATGTCACCGAGCAGAAGAACACGGAAAAAGAAATCCTGCGTCTGTCACAGGCGGTTGAGTTCAGCCCTGTGAGTGTGGTGATTACCGACACAAGCGGTAATATCGAATATGTTAATCCAAAATTTTCTGAAGTTACCGGGTATTCGGCAGATGAAGCCATTGGGCAGAACCCGAAAATGCTCAGTGCTGGCAGGACATCATCAAAACAGTACAAAAAATTGTGGTCAACCCTTTCCAGCGGCAACACATGGAAGGGTGAATTTATCAACCAAAAAAAAAATGGTCAGCTGTATTGGGAATCTGCCTCGATCTCACCCATAACCGATGCAGATGGCAATATTATCCATTATGTGGCGGTAAAAGAAGATATCACCGGCCGAAAACAAATGATCAAGCAACTCAAACAGGCAAAGAATCAGGCTGAGTCTGCGACACGGGCCAAAACTAATTTCCTGGCCACCATGTCCCATGAAATCAGGACCCCCATGAATGCCATTCTGGGGATGAGCCGGCTCTTGCTGGATTCATCATTGGATGATAGTCAGCACCATTTTATCTCTAATATTCATGGTGCGGCAGACGCCCTTCTATCCATTATCAGTGACATTCTTGATCTGACAAAAATAGAAGCAGACAAGATAGAATTAGTTGAACAGGAATTCCAGCTGGGTTCGTTGATTGAAAAAATATTTGATGTACTCAAATATACGGCCCAGGAAAAAGATATCAAATTGATATATGAGCATCACCACTCGCTGCCCATGTTTTTATTAGGGGATGCCGCAAGAATTAGCCAGATTCTAATGAACCTGATCAGCAATGCTCTGAAATATACCTTGGAAGGCAGTGTCATTGTCATGTCAGATCATGTTCAGGATGAAAACGGATTTGAGCGGCTGTCTATTCATGTCAAGGACACGGGGATCGGCATGTCAGATATTCAGTTGTCCAAGCTTTTTCAGCCCTTTACGCAGCTGGACAGCTCCACAACTCGAAAATACGGCGGCACAGGCCTTGGACTTGTGATTGTTAAAAAAATGCTGGCCCTGATGGGTGGTGAGATTGATGTGCAAAGCCGTCCGGACGAGGGGTCGGTGTTCAGCATTTCCTTGCTCTTGAAATCGTCAGGAACCAAAGAGATACCCCATTTTCCGGTAAAAAAACTGAAACATGCAGGCGCTGTGATCTTGAGCGCAGATATAGATGCAGGGCACTCGCTTAAATCGAACCTTGAATCCCTTGAAGTCTTCAGCATCATGACCGAGAACGTAAGAAAGGCAACTCAGTTGCTTCTTTACCGTTCCAGGGAATCACTGCCTCTGTTCCTGTTCGTAGATGAGATCAAGATGGAATCGATCCTGAATGCAGATTCAGATACAATTGAGAAACTGATGGGAATAGCAGCCTTACACGTCTTCCTTATGAAGAACGGTCACTTTTCCGGACAGCATAATATGAAACAGCAAAAGTTTTTCGAACGGCATGGTGTTCATTTTTCAATTCTTGACCAGACCATTACACCAATGCGTTTTATAAAGGGTTTGCTGAATGGTTGTGAACATAACAGTGCCATTCCTGCAACAGACGTATATAGGGTACCAGGCTGTCAAGATGAAGGCAGCAGCCTTTATTCCAGGAAAGTACTGGTTGTGGATGATGATTCCATTAACCGCGAGATTGTTTCGGCATTCCTTAGTAAAAAAGGTGCGGTGCTGTTCGAAGCCTCAACCGGTTATGATGCCATTGAAATGGTCAAGTCTCAGCCATTTGATCTCATCCTCATGGATATTCAGATGCCGGGTATGGACGGTTATGAGGCATCACGTCTGATCAGGGGGCTTGATGTGAATGGATCAGGGCGTGTGCCGATTATTGCAATTACTGGTCATGCCCTTAAAGAGTTCCAGGCCAGATGCAGGCAATGTGGTATGGATGATTGCATAACGAAACCCATTCGGCAGGAATTATTTTACAAAACCATTGATCAGTGGTTGACCGTGGCTCCTGAACATATGAGCCATATGACACCGGTTGAAGAACCGTCGATTGACATGAATGCCGGATTGGATTATGTGAATCACAATCCTCAGTTGTTTATGAAAATGCTGAAAACGTTTATCAGTTCCTATGAGGATTTTGAGACGCAGCTCAACGATGATCTGAACCAAGTCAATTTTGAGAGCATTGGATTACGCCTGCATAATTTGAAGTCAACGGCGCGGATGATTGGTGCCAACCACTTGTCCCGGTTGGCTGAAAAGTCGGAGTCCATTCTTAAAGAAACCGTTCATGACGATCTTGCTGCCAATGCAACCGTAGATAAATATGAATCAGTAATAAAAAAAGATACCCCTCTCATTTTCAGGGAACTGGCGGGAGTGACGAAAGAGGCGGAAAAACTGCTTTCATCTCGGGGGGCGGTATCCCGTGACAATGATATACCTGTTAAGGCTCAGGCGGAAAAAAAAGACAATAAACAGGCTGATGAACTGACGGCCAAACTGATGGCACTTATCAGACAGCATCAACCGATCGAAAGCACGGCTGTGCTAGAGAAAATCCTGTCAACATCCACTAGTCAGGCCGATCACGACCGACTCTCCCCCCTGTTGAAATGGATTAACGAATATCAGTTTAAAAAAGCAGAACATTACCTGAATGAAACCTTGATCTATGAATATGAACCGGAAATAGCATGAAAACAAAAAAAATCCTTGTTGTGGATGACAGCAGACATAATATCGATCTTGTGATTGGTGCATTGAGCAGCCATTATCTGATCAGTGTGGCGACCAATGGCCAGGACGCGATTTCCCTGGCCAATGACGGGCAGCCCGATCTCATTTTACTGGACGTCATGATGCCGGAAATGAATGGGTACGACGTATGCCTCCGGTTAAAATCCAGTGGTCATACCCGGGATATCCCTATTATTTTTTTAACCGCTCTGGACGACGATGACGATGAGGTCAGAGGATTACAATACGGAGCCGTGGATTATATTACTAAACCGTTCAATCCAAGGCTGCTTGAACGGAGGGTAAAAAATCACATTGCTTTGAAAGAGCACAGGGATAACCTTGAACTTCTCGTGTCTAAAAGAACCCATTTATTAAATCTTACCCAGGATGTTACCATTGAAATTGCAGGTAATCTGGCGGAATTCCGTGACCCTGAAACCGGCGGGCACATCAAGCGTACCAAAAACTTTGTTCAATGTCTTGCCATCGCCATGCGGTCAGGGTCCGGCAATCTTGAATATCCCATGGATGACAATATCATTGAATTGCTCGTCAAATCTGCCCCGCTTCATGATATCGGCAAGGTCGGGGTTCCTGACAGTGTGCTTCTAAAACCCGGCAAACTCACATCCCATGAATTTGAACAGATGAAACAACATACGATTTATGGTAAAAATATCATCAAGGCATCTGAAAAAAGCCTGGGGAAACAATCCTTTTTAAGCATTGCACGCGAAATTGCACACAGCCACCATGAAAAGTGGGATGGCAGTGGTTACCCGCAAGGCCTCAAGGAAAAGGAGATACCGTTGTCCGGACGATTAATGACCGTGGCAGATGTCTATGACGCATTAACCACAAAACGGGTATATAAACCTGCATTTTCACACGACAAAGCCGTTGCCATCATCAAGAACTCCAAAGGAAAGCAATTTGATCCGGATCTGGTTGACCTATTCTTAAAGAATGAAAAAGAATTCAATGCCATTGCCACCAAATATGCAGAGCCAGATGATCTTGAGCCGGAGGTATCCCACGGCAACACAGACGGAGTAAAGCAGACCGCTTTAAATGAGGAAAAGCTCGATCATGCCTGCTGATGATTTTGCCCGAGGTGCAATGAAAAAAAGAAGGTACGACAACCCACACTTTTATTACCCGGGAAAAATTGCTATTTTGGGGATGTGATCAAGGGCCTCAATAGTTCTCCGCCCTACTTATACAAGGATTTGATACCCATGGACAAGAAGATACAGCACTTAAAGAGATGGCTGGAACAATTCATCAGCAGGGACCCGCATATGTTGAAACTGATCACCACCGAAACTGTTACAGGGTTTTTACTCAAAGATTTGTCCGATCCGGAGGTTGAGTATATCAGCCCCGGGTTTTGGAAGTCACTGGGTGTCGATCCGGACAGCTGCACTCACCGCCCGGCAGAATGGCATCAGATGCTCGATGGGACTGATCAGCATCTCATTTTGGACAACCTGGAACAAGATGACAAAATGATGCTAAGGTTTCGGCAAAAAGAGGGGGACATCACACCATATTCCTGCTGGATCCGTCATATAGAAGATCAGGACAACGGCTCACGCTATCGCCTGATTGTCCTGACGCCTACCCTTGATGACCAAATCCGGACATTGCCGGATCTGTCAGCTTCATCAGAGAATGCGGCGTTCTACCTGGATCAATCCCTCTGCATCCAGCGGATCAACATGACCGCGCAGATTTTAACCGGGTTTTCTGCATCAGAGGCGATAGGGCAACCTCTTGATCATATCCTGACCCTTGTCGACGAAAACACGGATGAAACAATCGCTATTCCATCTGACTTTTACCGGTTTGAGGAAATGGCTGAACTACAATCCCTCAAACTTGTTGTTGTTTCAAAGCTCCATAAAACAATACCTGTCATGGTTACCGGCGCTGAAGTGACCGATGAGAGCGGGACTGGAAGCAGCAGTATCCTGGTCCTGAAGAATAAAACACCGTATAGCAGTCTCCATCAGCTGATTCAGTCCCGCCAGTCCCTCATCAGCTATGCCTCAAGCCATTCTCTGGACGAACTTTTAAAAAAAGCCCTGGATGATCTGGGCAAAATCGTAAACAGCCCCATTGGATTCTATCACTTTGTCAATCCTGATCAGAAAAACTTGACCCTCCAGCAGTGGTCTACCCGTACCTTGAATGAATTCTGCAACATCAGCGGCAAAGGGATGCACTATAGTGTTGATAAGGCGGGTGTCTGGGTTGAATGCGTTCGTACTCGCAAGCCTGTTATTCATAATGACTACGCATCACTTGACAATAAAAAGGGACTGCCCAACGATCATGCTAAAATCATCCGTGAGCTTGTCGTTCCGGTTATCCGGGGCGGGCTGATCGTCGCTATCCTGGGTGTGGGAAACAAATCCAGTGATTATGATGAAAGAGACACAGAAATCGTATCCTACTTTGCAGATGTCACCTGGTCCATTGTCGAGCAGAAAAAGCTCCAAGAGGAAATGGAACTGCAAAAGCGGATTGATCATGAGCTGGCAGATCTGTCCGCCCTGCTTTTAACCCAAACCAACATGGTGGATATATCGGGAAAGGTCCTTGATGTAGCTAAAAAACTGACCAAGAGCAGATACGGCTACGTTGGCACCTATGAGCCGGAAACGGGTGTCTTGACTTGTCACACCATGACCCGGGATATCTGGCAGGAATGCATGATCCCTGACAAATCAATAAAATTTGAAAAATGTACGGGTTTGTTTGGCTGGGTGCTGGATCACAAGCAACCTGTCATGCTGAATGATATCGAAGGAGACCCCCGTTCGTGCGGTACGCCTGAGGGGCATATCAAAATCAATGCTTTTTTGGGCGTCCCGGCAATGATCGGCGGAGATCTGGTCGGGCAGATTGCCCTTGCAAATCCTGAAAATCAATTTTTGGAAATTGATCTGATCATCGCCAAGCGGCTGGCTGATCTGTTTGCATCAGCGGTTCAGCGGCAGCAGTATCATGATCATATTGTTAGGGTAGAATCCAAAAAGGCTGAAGAGCTTGAAAAAATTGTGTTGCAGCGGACAAGGGAACTGGATGCTTCCAGATACTTGATGGAAAAGATATTCAGCAGCCAGTTGGATGCCATCCTGGTCCTGGATGCCTCAGACCCGCCAAGAATAAAGGACTGCAATCCAGCGGCCTCAAAGATGTTTGGATATGATAAAACAGAGTTACTTAATAAATCTTCAGATTTTCTTCATGAAACCACCAGTCACCATGCCGACTTCTGGGAAAAACTCAATACCTGCGTGGAAACGGATCAGCACTTTTATCTGGAGGCTTATGAGCTGAAACAGCAAAGCGGTAAAACACTTCCGGTGAGAATCAGTGCCACCCAGATGAGAGGGTATGATAACAACTGCCTTGGGTGGGTGTTAGCCATCCATGATGACAGTGAGCAGAAACGGTACGAAAGAGAGCTGAAAAAGAATGAAGAAAAATTTAAAGCCATAGCCGACTACACCGTGGACTGGGAGAATTGGCTGGACCCCGACGGCAATCTTGTCTGGCTGAATCCTGCCATAGAGAGGATTACCGGCTATTCCATGGCAGAATACATGAAAGCGGGCGCCCTTTCGGATCAGCTTGGAATGATCATCATTGAAGAGGATCTGTCGGTTGCTCTCAGTGATATCACTGAAGCACTTTCAAAACGCAAATTCATTAATGACCGGCACTACAGGATTGTTAAGAAAGATGGTCAGCACAGCTGGATCTCATTTTCCTGCCGCCCCATCTATTCTGAAGACAGGAATTATTTAGGGATTCGAACCAGTATCAGGGATATCAGCGAGAAAAAGGAAACTGAAAAACAGATCATAAAAAGTGAGCAGCGACTGAACCTGGTTTTAAATTCGCTCCGCGATGGTGTATGGGACTGGCGCCTTGACAATGGTGATGTGTATTTCAGTTCCCGGTATTATACCATGCTCGGTTATGATCCCGATGAACTGCCGGCATCCTATGAAACCTGGCAAAATCTAATTCATCCGGATGATTTGGACCAGGCTGAAAGGGCAGTGAACCAGGCACTTGAATCAGGTGAACCGTTTGAGATGGAATTTCGAATGCTGGCAAAGGGTGGAAACTGGCGCTGGATACTCGGCAGGGGCAGGGCGGTGGAAAAAGATGGAGAAGGCAGGCCGCTGAGGATGCTGGGAACCCATATGGATATCACCCAAAGGAAAAACCTGGAATCCCGGGTCCGTCAGTCTCAAAAACTGGAGGCTGTTGGTACGCTTGCCGGTGGTATTGCTCATGATTTCAACAATATTCTGGCGGGGATTATCGGTTATGCCGAGTTGGTTATGGATGACGTTGAAGAGGGGTCAAGGAGCTATTCCAGGTTGAACGGGATTATCGACGGCAGTGAGCGTGCCAGGAAACTGATCTCCCAGATTCTGACCTTCAGCAGGAAAAGTGAGCGGGAGATGCACTCTGTGGATGTCCGCCTGGTCGTAAAAGAGGCATTGAAGTTAATCCGGGCATCAATGCCAGCGACCATTAATATCCAACAGGATATTAAGCCTGGGTTGCCTTTTGTCATGGGGGATCCGACCCAGATCCATCAGGTGATTATGAACCTTAGCACAAATGCATTACATGCTATGGCAGATGGGGGAACACTGGAAATCGTTCTGGACACTTTACAGATCAGCAATGAAGACAGCCGGAAATATGATGATCTCCTCCCGGGCGAATATATCAGGCTTCAGCTGTCAGACAATGGTTGCGGAATGTCACCGGAGATCCTGCCTAAAATTTTTGACCCGTTTTTTACCACCAAAGAGAAAGAAAGAGGCACGGGTCTGGGAATGTCTGTGGTGCACGGTATCATAAAAGACCACAACGGAGATATCCGGATTCATAGTGTTGAGGGCAAAGGAACTGATGTGTTTGTTTTCCTGCCGGTTCATGAACACACTTCCAAAAAGTCGGGTAAGCTGAACAATGATCAACACCAGGGCGTTGAAAACATCCTTTTGGTGGATGATGAAGAGGTCCTTTCTGTTGTGGCTCAGGATATGCTGGAATCAATGGGCTATTCTGTGACGGCCCTGACAGACAGTGTGGATGCTTTGGAGCGATTTGTCAGGAATCCGGATGACTGGGACATTCTATTGTCAGATATTACCATGCCTGTCATAACGGGAATTGATCTGGCAGAAAAAGTACAGCAAATTCGCCCCGAACTGCCTGTTATTCTTTGGTCAGGAGATCATTCAAAACTACCGGATAATATACAACAAAGCTCAATGAAACTCTATTTCCTGAAAAAGCCCTTCAGGCAAAGAGAGTTGTCAAAGATTGTCCGGGAGGCATTGGGATAAGGTCTTTTCATCAAACAGGTATCTTAGCGAAGGATCTCACTTTTTTCGTATTTTCCTTTGTATTTTAAAATGAAAGCCTGTAAAATAGATTGACAATTAAGGTTCTTCAGGTATACTTACCGTTCCTTATTATTTCGATACGGAAGTGCGCGGCTCACTGGTGGGGCCCTCGGACTTCAAATCCGATGTGGGGCGCTAGAACCGTCCCGGGTGGGTTCGATTCCCATGCACTTCCGCCATTTT